>CAZBNQ010000216.1:0-5577 GCA_964493035.1 uncultured Hyphomicrobiales bacterium
GGCTTTGAAAAGTTTATCGGCAGCCTGTTGAATCAACTCGGAACGATGTGCTAGAACTAATAATCTTTTCTTAGCATCAACCCCATCTTTAATAATAGAATTGAAAATTACAGTTTTTCCGCCTCCTGTGGGCAATTGTAATAGAATATTCTGAACACCTTGCCTCATAGCCTCGTAGGTTTGTTTTTTTGCCTCTATTTGATAATATCTTAATTCCATTATAATGATTCTATTTTATTGATAGTATATACAATTTTGTTATTTAGGTCATGAATTTTTACTTGTTTTTGCTTATGGTTACATCTTCTAAGATAAAAATCGATTTGACTTGAAAACATAACTCTTACAGTATCCAATTCAGGAAGTTTCTTTTCTGAACAATACTTATCAGCTCTTCTATCGATTGTACTTATTACTATATTAAACATAACAATCCCTTAAAAGAACCGCCCGGCGTCCCTCGAGCGGTTAATTTTGCGTAACTAACTATTCTTCAATAGTTTCAATTGTAATATTAGAGTCATCTGATACTTCAGATATGATTAATTGTAAGCCAGCTTCTTTAGCCTGTTCAATAAGAATATTTTGATTGACTGAATCAAGTCTTTCAATACCATCTACAATCATTAATCCGCTAGTATTATGAAGTTTAGCAATAGCTATACAAAGCTTCATTTGTTCGGCTGTATTAAGATTTTCGAATAGAACTCCATTAAGGAGGATATCTCCATTAATAATCTCTAATCCAGCTATTGGAAGGTTATTTTGTAGATCAGCTTTTAATTGTTCAATTTCATTTATTGCATCAGTAAGATTATTTGAATCTTTTTCAAGGTTCAATGCTTCTTCTTTATCTTCCTGTAATTGTTTTTTCTGGAGTATAATATCATTCATATTGTCCAAAGCAGCTTTTTGATTAGCTATTTGCTCTAAAATTGGCGTATAATTGATTTCAAAGCTCTTATTTAATTGTTCCTTCTGAACTTCAAATTGATTATTAATAGCCATTTTCATTTCTTCATAGTCTTTAAGAGCTTCTTCTAAAGCTTTATTTTTATCGTCGGTAATTTTTTCGAGATAGGTATTTCGTTTTTCTTCCATTTCGGATTTTTTAGCAATTAAAATATCATAATCAGTCTGAATCGTATCAGGATTGATTGAATCAAAAGTTCTAGCTTCAATATTTGCTATCCCTTTTTTCTTAATATCCCATATACGATTAATTGTTGTTCTTTCATCATATATTTGTTTTTTTAGAGTATTAAGAATCTCAATACCATTATCTGAATTACTATATTTAGGAGTTAAATTTACTTTATCGAAGATATTCTTGATTGTTTCATCTTCAATATCCATTGGTATAGCACTTAAAAGAAGCTCAGCACGATATTTTTTGGGAGCTACAAGTAATTCCAATGGATTAACAGAAAACATCTTGAATAATTCATTCAAAGTACTTTGTGCTTTTTCGATTTTTTTCCCATCTTTGCTTACATTTAGGGTTGCTGAAGATTGAGTAATTGTCTTCTTAATACTCATTCCATTATCAAGATCAATCCCAATTTGTGCTTTATTGGATCCATTACGAATTAATGAAGCATTATGTCCTCCACCAATTGCAGTAATTATAGCATTAATGACTGATGTCTTGCCGGCAGCGTTTTTGCCTTTAATTATATTAATCTTTCCTGGTTCAAGTACTAATTCTTCAATACCTACGAAATTCTTTATTTCAATTTTATTAATTTTCATTAGATTTTATCCTTAAAATATTCTCTTAAATTTTGGTTATTGATGAAGCTTAGAAACTCAGATAATAAATCGTGAATATCTGAACTCATTTCTGGATATGGAAAAAAAGAAGGAGTATGAATATCTAATAGCTTTAATCGATGATTATTTGTTTTGTCATTTGCTAATTCGAATATTTTGTATTGAACTCTATCGGCTTTAAATATATCTAAATATAATCTCCATTGGTAAGATTTATAATATCTTTCAAAATCATAAGATTCACCTGTAGTCAATTCACCTTCACGAGTTAAATATATTGAGCCAAAACAAGTTTTGTGTTCATTCACCCAGCGACCTTCTAATTGATCCGCCTTTGCAACAACTTTAATACATTCGCCCTCTTTATAATATATTTTATCTGATTTTACTTCAAAAGGGAAGTTGTAATCGATTATAGTATATGCAGGAACAATTATATCATATTCAAAACAATTGCCATTTAAAGCCATAAAACCTTCTTCTCCGCCACAATTCCTCGCATATCTATCATAAGATTCGAATGGTTTTTCTAATACTTCATGAAAAGCAACTCCAATTGATTGCTCAGGGGAGGATTCCTTCTCCCCTTTTATATTAGCAATTAATTTTTCTATTGGCATTAATTCATTCCCGAAGAATTTTTCTTCTTTGATGTATTGTCGAAATAATTCGATTGTCGTGGCTGATACTTTTATCATAATTATTCATCCTAAAATGGGAATACTTCAGTAATTTTTGGTTCTTCTTTAATTACCAATGCCGGTTCGACTACTGGCTCAACTACCGGTTCGATTACTGGTTCGGGTTTGGGTTCTGGAGCTTTAGTAAAGAATTTTTTCTCTTCTGCATGATAATAGCAATTGATCTTTTCTGCATTTTTTTCCATTAATGACATTATTTGCTGTGCTTCAATCTTCATGTTTTTATTATATAATGCTCTACAATCAAGAAGCATTTGGTTATAATCATCAGCATTTTTGAATGAATTCATTTTTTCTGTATAGCTTTCAATTAATCTCTTTGATTCTAATTGAGCATTTGCAGAATTACCAAGATTTGTCTTCATTTTGGCGATTACCTGGGAAAAGAAATCTGGAATAGTTTTAAAGTCTGGAATTTGTATAGCTTTAAAATCACTTGAATTTTTACCAATAGATTTTTCAGTTGGATTAAAATTCAAGATTGATAATTCATCTTTTTTATACATATATCCTATAAAATCAGCTTCTCGAGTGATAATATTGTAAGATCCGCCTGTAATATCAGGTCTAACTATTCGAAAATCACCATCTTTGTCTTCTTTATCATGGGATATCATGATGATATCTTTATTTAAAAGCATCAATTGTTTGATCCATTTACTAAAGATAGTTTTTAATGTACCATAACCTTGCATAGTTGGAGCACCATCTTTTCTACCAAGCTTGGGATCAGTTTTAAGCATATCTGCTATAATATATTCAAGACATTGTCCAATAGTGTCAATAATGATGGTTTTATATGGTTTCAAGTCATCAGCAATTGCGCCTACATTTGAAACTTCTGAAAAAGATTCGATTCTTAATGAATCCTTTCTAAAATCGGAGCGATGAGCACCTTTGTCGAAGTCAAATAAGAATGGAGCATCAGCAGTGAAACCACATGAAGTTTTACCCACGCCGGGTTGACCATAGAGCATTATTTTAACTTGGTTTATCTGAATAGCATCAGTCGTTTTTATGATATTTAAAGCCATTTAAGCACCTATAAGTAATAATAAAAGAATACCAATTAAGAAAATGATAAAATTGATTACATTGCTTCTGGATTTGTCATCCGATTTTGATTTGAGTTTAATGGGTTTCATGCTAACTCCATTAGATAAGAGGTTTTGAAAAGTTTTGCTAATTCAATCTCTTCTTTTTCGCAGTAATTTTCAGCGATTTCAGAATTTTTGAAAGCCATTTCATTATTGATTTCTTTAGCCCAGTCTAACTTTGCTAAAACATTTTCTGGAGGATTTTCGATAAAGTTACGCATTAGCATAACCTTATTCAATTGTTCATGAATCATCTCGCATTGTTCGAGCTTGTTTATCATGTTAAATTTCCTTAGATTTGTATAACATTTATTTGTTATGCCCTCGCCGAAGTGTCAAAAATTAGGCTTGGGCATTTTTATTAGTAGCACGGGCAGGAATCGAACCTGCAACACCTTTACCGTGCTTAATTTGTTAATGCAAAGCCCGTGTTTTAAATTGATTATTATCACTGAGGTCAATATTGATTAAAGCATTTTCGATTGATTCTCGAGTGAAATAAACCTTCTTTCCGAGCTTCTTTTGTGCTATTTTGCCTGATTTTACCCATTTATAAAGAGTTGATAAATTTACTTGTAGCATTTCTGCAGCTTCTAGCCTTGTAAGTAATTTATTATCCTCTTTAATCTGAGGTAAAGTCATTTGTTTTTCTAAATCAGAAATTTTATTTATAATAAAATCCAATTTGCTTTCTAATGCAGGAGGGAAGCTTATTGTTATCGTATTTGACATAATATTCTCCATAATATCTAAGCAATAAATCTTTGTTTAGTTTCTTCTAATTGTGCCATATTTTCTTTATGGCAAATTTCTGCATCATATTCAGCTAAGAAATTCCATTTAAAATCATCCATTAATTGCATTTGGCTTTGTGTGATAGCTAATGAATTAAGATAATTCTGGAAAAATCTCATTATAATTGTAGCATCTTCTCTACGTGATTTCATATCTTTTATATCAATATTCATTATAATACTCCTGAATTGGTTTTGCTTACGAAATATCTACCTTGTGTCTGTCTAGTATGGATTTGAGATTTAATATCTGCCAAAAGCTTCATACTTCTAAATTCTTGAAGTTCCGGATCATTCAACTTTTTTTTAGATTCATTATCTAAAACAGCAACGAAGTATTCAGTTGCTTCATCCCATAATGGAAGAGGCACTAAGGAAGCTACATTTTTTGCAGCAATCTCGATAATGGTTCTTACTGCTCTTGGCAAAAGATTCCCATTTTCAGAGGCTAAATTTTGTTCTTGATTACTCATATTTTTTTCCTTAAATTTGAGCTGACTTTTATATGGAAACCGCTGCAATGCTTCAATTTTGTGCGGTTTCTTTTTTTATTATTTGGTCGTAATAAGTTTTTATCATTGATTTTATAAGTCTTGTAGGACTTTTGATATTTGTTGTATCTAATAGATTATTTATCATTCCAATCTCAACAGAATTGAATCTAATATTCATATTCAATGATTTAGATTTATCTCTCACAGCATTTTTTTGTAAAGTATTTATAATATTATCAGACATTTTCAGCTTCCTTAAAAATTTTTAATAGATTTCAATCCTTCAACGTCATAGAAATTCGGCATTCATGCTTATTTTTGTATTGATTATTTGTAAAGCATTTTTTCTTTACAAAAATTATTTGCTTATTCAGTAAATATTTTTTAGTTTGGCAATAACAGTAAATATTTACTGTTGCAATGTTTTGATAAATGTATCAGGATTTTGTTCATAAACTTTGAGACCAACTAACATGAGATTAGTGGCAGCATCTGAAACTCTTCGATAACCATAATGTGATTTCACTTTATCAGCTTTATCTCGAAGATGTTTAGGAATTGCAAAAGTATAATATGAACGTGGTTTATTTTGTCCATTTATATTTGTATCATTTTTTGATTGAGGCATAATGTCTCCGATTGTAATAATTGTACATATTTTATAATTTTTACATTATCAACGAATACAATTTATACATATTGTACAATTTTTACAAAT
>CAZBNQ010000217.1:0-5550 GCA_964493035.1 uncultured Hyphomicrobiales bacterium
CAAAGCATTTTTAACAGAATCAGCACGTTTTTTAGAAAGTGTCCAGTTATTTTCTGGCTTACCATCATTATCAGTATGACCTACAATTCTAATCTTTACAGTTGGATTTTCTTTCAAAATATCAGAAATAGCTTTCAATGTACCTGCAGATTCAGGTTTAATTTTATCGCTATTGACGTCAAAATAAATACCATGGCTTACTATTTTGCCTTCAGTCAATAACTTACTGCGCATATCAGGTGCAGTGGTAGTAAAGCGAATATTTTTAATCATAGGCACACCATAAGTGGACCAAGTACTAAAAATCAATCTGTTAACTTTAGTTCCATCAAAAACAACTGAAGGGAGATCAATCATCTTTTTGCCTTCATGATAGATTCTAACTCTTGATTTTTGCACCCAAACAATAACATGGTTTGCATAAGCTGGTTTTAATGGCGAAATATCAGAAGATCCGTCTCTAACGTCGTTGGCACCTTCTCTATAGCCTCTCACGTCGCATCTGTTTTCATGGAATTGAATAGTAAGCCCATTCTTGCCCGGATACAACTGATCATTAAGGAAGTCGCCATCACTTTCAAACAAATTCAACCAGAAATCTCCAAAATCATTTGGATTTTCTTTATGTATCGGTATTACGTCAAACTCAAAAATGAAATTATCCGGCAAATTTAAATTATGTTTCAAACAAGCAAACATTTCATTACCAGTCATTTGAAACCATTTTCCGGGATATAAATTTGTAGTTTTGATTTCGCCTGAGCTATTACCAACCCAATTTACAGGATAATCGCCAATTTCGTCGCTTTCGAAATCATCGAAAAAAAGCACTTTATCACCTGGGATGAAATCATATTTCGAATATGATTGCAAGCTTGGAGTATTTGATTTGTTTTCTTTCTTGTCGTTTTTTTGTTCTTTTTTGTCTTCTTTCTTATCTTCATCTTTCTTGTCATCGCCTTCTATTGCTTCCTCAACTTTTTCTTCTAATGCCTTTTCGGCTTTTTTCTTGAGAAATTCAAATTGCGAATAAGAATAATTGGATGCTAAACACATGCATACAATGATTAAAATCAGCTTTTTCATAAGCCACCTAAAATTTGACTAAACACGATATTTAAACTTAATAAAATTTCACTATTATTACGAATTTTTTCTTTAATTGTTTGCAATATAATAATCTATTAGTTAATTTAGTTTATATCATTTTTATAGTTCGAGGAAATATGAGAAAAATTTTACTTTTTATGTTCTTGAATTTACTGGTAGTTGATTACGCTTTCTCTCAAGATGCAAATTGGTTAAAAATTATTACAAAACAAGCTGGTTTAGACTCCGCTCGTGGCACTCGTATTATGTGTGCAGATATTAATAATGATAATTATCCTGATTTGCTCTGGGCTACCGGTAATATTAATAAAAACAGGTTGGGAGTTTTTTTGAATATTGCAGACTCCAGCAAATCCAATCCGTTTGGTCGAAAATTTGTCGATTTTACTAAAGAATCCGGTATTAATACTAATCGTGATATTAACAAAACCGGCAGGATTATCGACGTTGCCGCTTTGGCAGATATCGATAATGATGGCGACCTCGATTTAGTCACTTCTATATATTATCATCGTCTCGAATCTTATAAAGGAGTTAATGATCCGGGCGACCGCTCTGAAGTGATGCTCAACGACGGCATAGGGCATTTCAGCTTAGTTCAAAATAGTGGAATGAACACTTTAAAATTAGTTGATACTTTGCCCGAGGGATTAGTCAATTGCACCGGCTTAGCTTATTTGGATTATGATTACGATGGCAAACTAGACTTATATATGTCCACTTGGTTTTCGGATTACAAGTCTAATCAGGAAAAAAATTCGAATGGCTACAAAATGCGCGATGCTATTTTGAAAGGTAATGCCGACGGCACTTTTTCACTCCAATCATCCACTGGAATCGAATCTGTAGTGCAACCAATGTATGGAGTCAATATTACAGATTGGAATAATGATGGCTGGCAAGATATCATCACATCACCTTACTGCCGATCCGGTGGTTCGCTTTTCAAAAACAATGCTAACGGAACATTTACTGATGCAACTGCTGCTTCCGGCTATTCTGCTCAAAAAATGGGCGGCGACCATGGGCAGGCGCTTTGCCAATGGGAAGCCTTGCCTGGAGATTTCGATAATGATGGCGATATGGATTTGCTCCAAATCAACGTTCATGGTGGCTATGATGCCGGCGAAGGTCGCTCTCATCTTACAATCAACCAAGGTAAAGAAAAAAATTATATTCTATCTTGGGATTTAGAAAGATTGAAAAGAGATGCTCCTCCTTCAACTACTCACCTCGGCGATGATGGCGGTACTTGGATAGATATTGATGCAGATACCAAACTCGAAGCCATGATTGGGCAAATTGGTTACCAGGATAAAGCTTCGGGTACTAATATGGCTGGTCAATGTCGCATTTATTTCCTCAAGCAGGATTCTTTAGGTATTTTTAATGAAATTACTGACAAGCTCGGTCTCAAAAAAGCTCTTCCCGATGGGCACTCTATGGAAGCTTGCGATTTTGATTTAGATGGAGACCAAGATATTTTTGTAAGCAATTTGGTTAAAGACACTATCCCGAGTGGCGACTCAGTTATTTATTCCGAACACATGCAAATCCAACTCCTCGAGAATAGAATTGGCGAAACCAAAAATTGGATTTCACTAAAATTAGATCCTCCTGCAGATTGTAATAAATCTGCAATAGGTGCTCGAATAAAAGTATATTATGGCAATAAACAGCAAATGCGAGAAGTCCAGGCAGGTATTGGCCATTTTGCCGGTCAGCCACCATTGATTCAAAATTTTGGGATGGATGCAGATCGCATTGATTCACTCGTTATCCGCTGGCCCAATAAATCATTGCAGACAACCAGCATCAAAAATCCCGCGATGAATGTTATTCATATTGCAAATCAATCCGGTACTTCTGATTATATTTTAAGAGATAAATCTGCAAATGCAATCATTGCAGTCGAAGATGCTCATATTAATTTTGCCTCGACAAATGTCAATAGCTCTTCAGAATTTACTGTTAAAATTAAAAATCATGGTTCTAAATCTTTGGTATTAAATGCTATTACATTGATTGACAACAATGACAATGTATTTGAAATTTCAAATTCAATTAATCAAGGTACAATAATTCCTGCAAACCAAGAGATACCTCTAATCATTAAATTCACACCAAAAGCTAGAGAAATATATACTGCAAAATTGAAAATAGCATCTAATGCAATCAATGAACCAATCGCCTTGGTTGAAATTAAAGGATTTGGATTTGAAGCCAAGCCAATTATTGCCCATAATAACATTGTGATTCCGGCAACTCATATTGATTCGGTTTCAACAGTTGATTTCAAAGTATTTAATCGCGGCGAAATTGAAATGAAAATTGAAAGCATTGAGCTAAGCGGTGAGGATTCTGATTTGTATAAACTAATAGGAACAATACCTGCACAAATTGCAGCAAACGATTCTATTTCACTCTCAATTACTTTTGCTCCAAAAGAAGTAAAACCGCATCTTTGCTCGATTATCATTAAATCTGATGCATATAAATCGGCTATCACACAAATAAATATCAGTGCAGAAAGCTATGGTCCCGCTCCTGAAATCCAAACATCAAACAAGCTTGCATTCCTTTCTGTTGGTATTAATGAAAATAAAACCAAAGGATTAAGTATTTCAAATGCAGGCACTGCAGATTTGATTATCAACAGCCTATCAATAAGTCCTGACGATGGAATTTTTTCAATCGATAACAAGCAAGTGCCAATCACAATCAATAAAGATTCTGCTTATGTTTTGAATGTAAAATTTTCACCAAAAGAAATTAAAACTTATGATGCAGTACTTACAATAAAATCAAACGATAATAAGAACAAATCATTATCAGTTCCACTGAACGGAATAGGCAAAAAGTCAACAGATATTAGCGACAATTGCAATTGCAGTGAATTCTTTGTCGAGGCAATGCCTTTGCCTGCCAAAGATTATCTCACTCTAAGATTGAAAAATATAGATATAAACAATTCAAACATTTATATCAAAATTTATGATATTAGAGGTAGCCTTGTATATTCAAATGAGATTAGCAATACAAGTTTAGAAGATATAACAATAAAGCTTCCAAATTTAAGCAAAGGAATGTATAATTTGAATATTCAAGCGGGGATGAATGTAGATAATTTGCCAATAATTATAGAATAAATAAGGGGGCAAATGCCCCCTTTTAATTAATCAATTTTCTTTTCATATAATCGATATTTCTTATATAATTCGCCATTCATAGTCACAGTCAAGCCTCTATTCATCATAACATTATCTTCTAATATCCATGAAGCTTCGGCAAATCTGATACCATTGCGTTTAGCTCTAATACCACATTCGTAATATAGAACTGAATCAATACCGGTTTTTTGGAATTTTGGAATCACACCCAAAACAATAATTCTTGCGAAATTAATTTTCTTTTTCTTAGTGAGTAGATGCCAAATAGCACCTAATAGTCCACCATTTTTGTTATGTTTCAACACCTGATTAATATCGGGGAGAGCAAGAGCAAATCCGGCAGGTTCGCCATCAATTTCAGCGATAAAAGTCAAGTCGGAATTTGCAATTTGCTTTAAATCGGCAGCCAGAAAATCAAATTCGTCGGATGTCATTTTAACAAAGCCCCAATTAGGTTCCCAAGCTTCATTATATATTTTTTTAAGTGTTTCGACATCTTTGAGGAACTGATCTTTTTTCTTGAATTCAACTGAACGAACAGTAACTTTCGATCTTTCTCTAACAATATTTTGCATTCTCTTAAGCTTATCAGTCATATATTTTTCATTATCCAAAAGATAAGCATAGAGAGTTTTTGCCAATCCAAACCCGGCATTTTCAGTTAAATCCATATAATACTTTGGATTATATGTCATTAAAATAACAGGTTGAGAGTCAAAGCCTTCGCTTAAATAGCCCAAAGTATCATTTTGGGAAGGATTCATAGGACCTCTGACAGTATCCAGACCTTTAGACTTAAGCCATTCAGAAGCAGAAGCAAAAAGCTTATTAGCTACTTCTTGATCATTAATACATTCAAAAAATCCAAAGAAACCAATCTTATCATTATGTATTTTGTTGTGATTAGAATTTTTAATTGCTGCTATTCTGCCGACTATTTCATTATCTCTAAAAGCTAAAAACAGTTCTATTTCAGAATGTTGAAAAAAAGGATTTTTTTCTTTATCCAAAGTTTTCATCTGGTCGGCTACTAAAGGTGGAACCCAGTAAGGATCATTTTTATAAAAAAGCCATTGCGACTTGACAAAAAGAAGAATCTCTGGTTTTGTTTTGCATGTGCGTATTTCAATACTCATATTCGCACCTTAAATAAATTCATTAATAATAACTGGGAACATTTTGATACACTTAACTCAAATATTCACGACCAATTAATTTGGGTTGTTGCAGTTGAAGGACATATAAAATGGCTATCGACTTATGGAAAGGG
>CAZBNQ010000218.1:0-5548 GCA_964493035.1 uncultured Hyphomicrobiales bacterium
AAATCATTTATTTTAGTAACAAATATAACATATAGTCTTAATTAATTTAAAATTAAAATAAAATTCAACTTTATTATTGTGCATTTTATAATTACATCACAATTAAAACTCAACTTTTATTTACAATTAAAAGATTTATATAAGTAATTAATATCAAAAAACAATTCGAAACTACAAATTAGTTACTCTTGCCTCCAGTTAAACTCAGCTTTTCTCAACCTGTCCATTATTGCTTTTCCAATCCCATGTTCGCTTACTGCTTCGGCAATAATAATATCAATTTCATCATCATCCTCGAAAGAATGCATTGCCTCGAACATATTAACAGCATAATCTTTTAGGTCATTTTTGTCCGATACTCTTAAAACCTTAAGATATCCATCTTCTAATGCACCTGTGAATGATATTAACCCAGCTTTAGATTTATCAATTTGTGTATTATTATCAGCTATTAGCAACTTTTTATGTGGGCTATAATGCGATTTCATCATTCCTGGAGCAGATAATGCGTGAATTTCTGTACTATTATCAAAGGCTACTATCGATTCAATTTCTTCCTGTGTAATAATGCCATTCCTTAATATTTGGAATCCTATTTCTGTAAGTCTTATAATTGTTGATTCAATCCCCACGATAGTTTTGCCACCATCAAGAATACAGTCTAAATTTGGAAGTTGCTTTTTAACATGGGCTGCAGTTGTTGGGCTAATTCTACCGAACTTATTAGCACTTGGTGCAGCTATCGGACAATCCGAACGCCTTATTAGCTCCAATGCTATTTCATTATTTGGCATTCTAATTCCAACAGTTGGCAGTCCGGAACTTACAATATCAGGCACTATTTGACTTTTTTCGAGAACCATGGTTAATGGTCCGGGCCAAAATTTTTCAGCAAGTTTATATATTCTTTCATCGCGGCTTTCAGTGAGCATTTCTAATTGTTTAATGCTTGCAATATGAACTATGAGAGGATCGAACGATGGGCGCTCTTTCAGTTCAAATATCTTAGCCACTGCAAAAGGATTTAAAGCATTTGCACCTAATCCATATACCGTTTCAGTCGGAAATGCTACTAATTTTCCTTCTTTGATGTAATTAGCAGCTAAATCTATATTTTTCAAAACTTCCATTTGTTATTTCTATTCCAAATTATTCTCATCACACAGCTAATTCATGCTGTTTGACTAATTTTTTTTTCAATAATTTTTGCTCTTTTAGCAAAATTAGAACCACAAAAATACAAAATATTCGCATAATTTAAAAGACTTAGCATTAAGCCTTCTATATAACTTAATAAATCATAATTATATTACTATAATCAGCTAAATTCAAATTCATCAATCAATAGCGAAAGATATTTTGTCTATACTTTAATAAAATAATTAATTTTTCTAAATATTATCAAATATTCTTGATTGATAATTGTACTTTTCATTATATTAGCATAAATATTTTTTATTTATAAGGATACTAACACTATTCTTTTATTAATTATCGATTTATAAAGGTGGAAAATGAAAAATGTATTAGTATCACTGATGATGATTATATTTATCAATAAAATTGTTATTGCAGATGAACCTGCAATAAAATGGTATATTGATACAAAATCTTTTGCAGCAGGAATGGCTGCAGCTGCCGATATCGATTTAGATAACAAACTGGAGATAGTTTTTTCTTGTTATAGAAACGATGGTGGTATTTATGCAGTAAATGCAGAAGATGGTTCACTACTTTGGTCATATTTTCCTCATAATCCAGCTCGCGAAGGCTGCAATGATGCTGCTCCGCTTATTTACGACACAAACGGAGATGGTATGCTCGAAGTTGTCGTTGCAAGCTCTTGCACTCCAAAAACTATTTGTCTTAATGGAAAAAACGGTAGTCTTATATGGGAAGAAAATACCAGAGGAAGTGATTCTCCCCCATCGATATCACGGTCGAACAATAATAAACTAATAATTCTGCATGGCGAATTTAACGGCTGGGTTAGGGCAATTGATGCTGAATCCGGCATAACTGCCTGGGAACTTCCTATCAATTTGAATTCATGGATTCAAACTGCCCCTACAATTGCGGATCTTAACAATGATTCTGAACTTGATTTTGTTGTTGCTACTTGGGCTTTTGATAATAAGGACAGCGTTCATGCATTTAATTTGAATACACAAAAAAAATTATGGTCAATTCCTATTAATGGGCATGTTTATCACGGATCGGCAGTTGCAGACTTGGATAAGGACAACAAGCCTGAAATACTGTTTGGTACATACAATGACACACTATATTGTTTAAATGGTGAAGACGGATCAATTAATTGGACTTATGAAGGTCCAGGCGCCATTACTTGTCCTGTTGTGATTGCAGATATTGATAATGATGGAGAATGTGATATACTTTTTTCCAGTTGGTATAAATTTATCGCTTTGAACAGCAGCGGATCAGTCAAGTGGGAATACACAATACCTAATTATTCGTCTAATTTTCGGGGTGCTTCTATTGCAGATATTAACAATGATAATTACAAAGATGTTGTATTTGGTACGATGGATGGCAATTTAATTGCTCTAAATGGTAATAACGGCTCTCCTATTTTCGTTAAAGACTTGCGTGCACATTATGGAGCCCAAGAATTCGATATAAATCATGCTCCATTGATAGCAGATTTTGATAATGACTCAGAACTTGAAACATTTGTTGTTGGTGGCTGGGGTGTTTCGAGTCCAAGCATCGATAACAATTATGGGCGGGCTTATATGCTCGATTTAGGCAAAGGAAAAGGTCCTGATTGGCTTATGTTTCAAAATAGTCCTACCCGTCAATCTTCATTGTGCAATACTGATATTAATTCGATAATTGAAAATAATATATACACAGAGAATAATGATATTAAAATATTAATAAATGAATATTCAAATTATTTGAATATTTCTATTAAAAGTGAATTATTTAATCAATTCGGAAATTCAATAAGAATATATAATAGTCAAGGGGAATGTATTGAATTTATAGATACTTCTCTCAGATCTTTCGCTTCGAAAATTGATATTTCACATCTGCCCACAGGTTTATATTTTATTCAGATTGGAGATTATTCTGAGAAATTTGTGGTGGTGAGGTAACCCCTTCGATTAACTCAGGGACCACCCTTCGACAGGCTCAGGGACCACCCTTCGACAGGTTTTGGGTCGGCCACTTCGACTGGTTTTGGGTCGGCCACTTCGATAAACTCAGTGACCGGTTGGATACAGGATCAGGGACCAACCTTCGATTGACTCAGGGAACGGTTGGAGATGCGCGCAATAAATATTTTTTTATTTTAAAATATTTTATTATTTTAAGTATCGTTTATTGAGAGTTCGTAAATAAACGAATTATGGCTCATTTTAAAACGACATCGTTAGACAACTTGACAAATAATAAAGAAATAGGAATAATCAACTCATTGACACAATTAATAGCACTTGGAATTTTATCAGGTGGAGCTGTTTTTCTGTTACCTCTTGCACTTGCAGAAATTACAGGTTGGGTAATGTTGGCTCTATGGGTTGGATTGAATTTCTTTGGACTACCGTTGATAATAAAGTTGACAGACAAAATAATAAGTTGCCAGACAGTTAAATTTAATTTTTTGAGCGGACTAAAAATATTCTTGACAGGACTATTTGGTGGACTTCTCGCTTACATTTTGAACCTGACTTACTACAGATTTCACATGTACTACATTGACAAAGAATTTAATATTACTAACTATAAAGGCGACTTTGTCCCAATTGTGCTAACAATGACTGTTGCCATTATAGCAGGAGAAATAATAAGAAAAATTAGAAAAGACTGTAAAATACATTGACCTATAAAGTATTTTTAATTAAAGAATGCAACTAACCAGACAACTATGACTTTAAAATAAAATATAAAGACACATGTGGAAATAAAAACGAGCCATAACAGCACCTACCCAAAAGTGGCGGTTCAGTGGTTAAATCAAGCTTTGTGCTACTATCAAAGTTTGTGTTTGGTTGAGTGAAGTGCTTCGAAATCGCCAACTTCGGCTACTCGCGGCACGTTATAGGGCATTTTAAGACGACACGCAATGAGAAAAACACTAACATTTATCTTCCTAATGGTTGCAAGTTGCGCTTTCGGACAGACAGAAATTTCAACTAAGTATCACGCTGTAGACAGTTTACTGAAAACTGACAATTACTTGGAAGCATACTATATCTTAAAAGAAATTGCACCAAGTAGCAAACAAATAATACCAAAACGAAAATAATCACTACCTATAACAAAAGCTTTGCTTCAAGCTGTCTGGCGTACAACTTTGAAGTTTAGGGCTTCTAATGATTTTAGTAATAAATTAGCCCTTCGATAAGCTCAGGGACCACACTTCGACTGGTTTTGGGTCGGCCACTTCGACAGGCTCAGTGACCGGTTGGACACAGGCTCAGGGACCACCCTTCGATAAACTCAGTGACCGGTTGGAAACTAGCTCAGTGTCCGGTTGGAGATGGGCGCAATAAATATTTTTTTTGTTTTGTAAGATTTTATTAATTTAATATTGCATTTATTGAGTGTATGTAAATAAATGAGTTAACACCAATTTTTTAAAAAAATGAAAACCGCTCTGATTATTACTATGATTTTGTTGACTGGAATCGTGAAAGCACAGTTTCCATTTGAGAATTATCCTGCAATGAATTATTCTAAAAAGGCTAATTGGACATTCTATGATAAATGGGAAAAGGAAAAAAAATTGCACTGGACCATGACATTTCCTGATTTCTTTAATATTAAAGACTCTTTGACTGTTCAGTTGTCATCATTCCGAGGAAAAGATACTTCATATATCAGAATTTTTAAAAATAAAACCCAAATTCAATTAATAAAAGAGCCATATTCAATTGGTCTAAATTTTGGGATGCTTATTGACACTGTTTATTATGGCGATGTTAATGGGGATTCTCTACTGGATTTAAAAATATTATGTTGGTATGGTGGCTGTGGAGTTGCAAGTTTTAATGAAAGAGTAATTTATTTGATCCAAGGACCTGATAATAAATTTACAAAATTTTCTTACATCGATATGGCTTCCTCCGGTCGTCTGGAACGAGATTTAGATGGTGACGGCAATTTTGAAATAATTACAATGACTTTAAATCATTATAAGAACCATAATTATTGGACATTTAATTTATATAATTTTATTAATGGTGATTTAGTTTGCGTAAATGACAAATTTGATTATCCAATAATGATTCAATACTTATATAGAATGAATTATAAAGTTACTGATAAAATAACTAAAGCAATTATGAAAACATTTTCGCTTGACAAGCCGGATTCCTATGATAAGAGGTAAATACTGGCGCTAACTCGCTTGGTATTGCCAATATTATGTTAAGTGGAATGCGAACTGTTTTAGTCCGTATCATTTTTTGTTTGACCTGACACGTAAGCGCCCTTAAGCTGCAACTTTTCATACTGCCAAACGTTTTAAGTTATGATGAGTGCTTAATATTTGAATTTTGAAAAGTAAGATGATTGA
>CAZBNQ010000219.1:0-5547 GCA_964493035.1 uncultured Hyphomicrobiales bacterium
AAAAATATATTCGGCAATTAGTTTCCTCAGCTAATGAAGATATTCTTCAGCAATTACCGATTCTACCCCAGCAACATGCTATTATTATGGGTGATGCAGTCAGGACACCAGTTCAAGTTAGAATAAGGACAGTTTCACCAACACCCAATAGTAATGACCCTAAATTTATTGATAATTGGCTTTTGGAAGGCACAACAGAATTCCCGGACTATAAAGCTATAACTGAAGCTTGGCAAAAGGGTGAAAAGTATGTCGGTAATATAGAACATAAAGAAAGCACTAAATGATATTTAGTAAGTATAAAATAAACAAAATGGTGCAACATGCCACGGATTAATGTGGATATTAACCCATCCATACTTCTGTGGGCACGTGAAGAAGCAGGATTTGAGTTGTCAGAAATTGCTGATAAACTCGGAATTCATATAGATAAGTATAAACAATGGGAGAATAATGGTAAAAATATTCCTTTAGGTAAACTCGAATCATTATCAATTAAATTCAAACGACAGTTAGCAGTATTCTTTCTACCCAGTGTACCGGAAAAAGTGAAACGACCAAAAGATTATAGGAATTTCGTAAGTAATGGTAAACTAAGTAAAAAAATAATTAATGCAATAAGAGATACTCAAAATTTCAGGCAGTCAGCATTAGAAATTCAAGGTTCTAATTATTGGAATGATAGGTATAACTGGCTCAAAGAAACTGACTTGATCAAAGATGATAAAGTTGCTTTAATTAAATGGCTTAGAAATAAATTAGGTGTATCTATCGAAGAACAAGTTAGTTGGAAGAATGAAAACGAAGCTTTTAAAAACTGGCGTAATCGTGTTGAATCAATATTGGGTATATTAATTTTTCAGTTTAACATGCCACTTGAAGAAATTCATGGTTTCTGCTATGGAGATGAACACCCATTAGCTATTGTTGTCAATTCTAATCATCCTAGCAATGGCAAAATATTTTCAATATTTCACGAAATAGCACATATTATTAGCCACAATTCGGGTCTATGCCATTATGATATGATTTCTAATGCACAGCATGATGAATATGAGTGTAATTCTTTTGCCGGCAATTTCTTGATCCCTGATGCAGTTTTAAAATCTGTTGAGAATTATAAGAATTTACAAACAATAGCAAAAAAATTGAACGTAAGTAGAGAAGCATATCTAAGAAGATTGCGTGAAGCAAATTTAATATCACATGATGATTTTAAAGCTTTATTAGATGTGGTAGTTGGAACTTATAAAAAAGCTAAGAAAAAAAGTGGTGCAGTAAAACCGGAAGTGAAAAGTCGTGCGACAAGAGGTGACACATATTTTAGTATGGTATTTGATGCATTGAATAAAAATAAAATATCATATAATCAGGCATCAAATCTTCTTGATTTACGAATTAGTAGGATATTAAATGAAGCAAGATAAAGAAAAAATATTTTGCATTGATACCAGTGCTTTAGTTCGTATGCACCAATTCTATCCAAAGACAATTATTCCTGACTTATGGGATTTGCTTGGTAATCTATTCAAAAACAAAAAGATAATTTCGCATGATTTTGTCTATGATGAAATTGTACCGGCTTCAGGCACAAAGGATGACTTGGCTGTTTTTGTTTCAAATTTTAAAAGTAATTTTTTCTCAATTACAAAAGTTCAAGCACAATTAATTCCCGAAATACTTACTGATTTCCCTCAGTTGATTGATCCTAAAAGTAAGAAAGATCAAGCAGACCCTTGGTTAATATCAATGGTAAGAGAACTGAATAACTCGTTAAATCTATTCGGCAACGATTCAGTTTATTCAATTGTTAGCGAAGAAAGTACAGCCAGTTCAACTAAAATCCCTGCGGCTTGTAAGCATTACAATATTCAACATTTAACATTATTTGAATTTTATAAAGTAAATGGTTGGAAATTAAGTATAAGTGAAACTCAAGGGTAAAAATTATGAAAACTGAAAAGCCAAAAACAACGCCAAATCCCAAAAAAGTCAGAGCAAAAAATACTGGTACTGCGAGTGTAGTCGGTCAAGTCAGGCATCATCTTTATCAAAATGCTTTTAAAAGAATTAACGATTCAATTGAAGCTGGCTTTTACATTGAAGCTATATCAATAATCGAAAGTATTATTACAGACAGATTAGAAGCAAGAATTTCATTCATTACAGATAATGAGCAAATATTTGATACAATTCATACTTTACTACTTAAATAAAAAAAAATTGAAACGGATTCGAAAATGTTTGAAATATGCGATAGTATTGATTCTTGGAGAGATTCAAGAAATAATGCTATCCATCAAACGGTAAAATTAAATCAAGAAATGGAAGATATTATTTGGGAAAAAAGATATAAAAAAATTAAAAAAGTTGCAGTTGATGGAAAATCAATAGCTAATAAGCTGTCAAGTATAGTTAAGAGATTAAATAAAAAATAGTATGCCGAAACCAACAGAACATAAAAGCGTACAAGCCCGAATACTTCACTATGCAGGTGAAATCGGCTGGACATACGTATCTCAAAGTGAAGCTGAAAAACGTAGAGGTTTTGATTTTTCAGCTCAATCTCCTCGTGAAAAAGCAAAGGGTGCAAGTCGTTATTTTTCTGATTTATTATTTCAGAAAACCAAAGAATTTAACGAAAAATTTACCGGTTCGAAAGAAGAACTTTTGCGTATTCTCGATATGCCATTACCATCAATCATTGGTAATCGAGACTTTCTTGCATACTTGAAAGGTGAAAAAACATTTTTTAGTAAAGAAGATAACCGAGAATTTAATCTGAAATTGATTGATTATGTCGAACCGGTAAATAACATTTTTGAAGTAACTGAAGAGTATTATCTATTCAACGGGCAATATGCAAATCGTGAAGACGTAGTGTTTCTTATTAATGGTATTCCGGTATTAGTAATTGAATGCAAAAATGCTACAAAAGATGAAGCAATTGCAATCGGGATAGATCAGCTAAGACGTTATCATAATGAAACGCCTGAAGTAATGGTGCCACAACAAATTTTTACCGCTACAGAAAGTATAGGGTTTTCTTATGGTGTTACTTGGAACACAATTCGAAGAAATATTTTCAACTGGAAAAACGAAGAAATTGGCAATCTCGAAGCCAAAGTAAAATCATTTTGCTCCATTCAGCACATACTCGACCTCTTGAAGAAATATATTCTTTTTGCCGAACAAAATGAGGAACTGAATAAATACATCCTTCGCCAACACCAGACAACCGCAGTTGAAAAAGTAGTTGAAAGAGCTTTAGACCCCGTAAAAACCCGAGGATTGATTTGGCATACTCAGGGCAGTGGAAAAACTTATACTATGATTAAAGCTGCCGAATTATTGTTCAAAGCGCCAAGAGCGGAGAAACCAACAATTCTTTTAATGATTGACCGAAATGAATTAGAAGACCAAATGCTGAAAAATCTGAATTCTGTTGGCGTCAATAATGTTGAGCAGGCAGAAAGTATTAATGATTTACAAAAATTGCTTAAAAATGATTATAGAGGTATTATTGTCAGTATGGTGCATAAATTCCGAGATATGCCGGCAAATATTAACCTCAGAAGAAACATATATGTATTAATTGACGAAGCACACAGAACAACCGGCGGGGATTTAGGCAATTTTTTAATGGCTGCTGTTCCAAATGCAACTTATATCGGGTTTACCGGAACACCTATTGATAAAACTGTTTATGGACGCGGTACATTCAAGACATTCGGTATAGATGACAACCAAGGTTATTTACATAAATATTCTATTGCAGACAGCATTGAAGATGGTACAACTTTACCATTGTTTTATGGCATGGCACCGAATGATTTGTTAGTTCCGAAAGACATACTTGAAAAAGAATTTTTAGAGTTAGCAGATGCGTATGGAGTCAGTGATATTGATGAACTAAACAAGATTCTTGAAAGAGCTGTAAATACTAAAAATTTTCTAAAAGGACAGCAACGAGTAGATAAAGTAGCTGAATATGTTGCTAATCATTATAAAAATAATGTAGAGCCATTGGGGTATAAGGCTTTTTTAGTTGGGGTTGACCGTCCTGCATGTGCTATGTATAAAAAAGCACTTGATAAATTCTTACCTCCCGAGTATTCAGCTGTTGTTTATACCGGTAATAACAACGATACTGAAGATTTGAAAGCATTTCATAATGATGCTAGAAAAGAGAAAGAAATAAGGAAGAAATTTACAAAAATCGATGAACTGCCTAAAATTCTTATTGTTACCGAAAAGCTACTAACCGGTTATGATGCACCCATATTATATGCCATGTATTTAGATAAACCAATGCGTGATCATACTCTTCTGCAGGCAATAGCACGGGTAAACAGACCTTATGAAAACGAAGACAGAGACATGGTAAAACCCCATGGTTTCATTTTGGACTTTGTAGGTATTTTTGAGAATCTTGAAAAAGCACTGGCATTCGATAGCGATGAAATTGATGCGATAATCAAAGATATTCAATTGCTTAAGTATTTGTTTCAGTCAAAAATGGTTACAAACGTTCCTCCATATCTTGAATTGATAAAATTTAATTTTAATGATAAAGATACAGACAATTTAATTGAACATTTTAGAGACAAGTCCAAACGAAAAGAATTTTTCAAGCTCTACAAAGAAGTGGAAATGCTTTATGAAATAATATCACCTGATAAATTTTTGAGACCATACATTGATCCGTACACTACATTCTCTTCGATATATCAAGTTGTTAGGAATGCTTATGCTAAGAGAGTCCAGGTCGATAGAGAATTCCAACGAAAAACTAATGAACTTGTTCAGAGTAAAATTTCCGGTTCTACACCTAAGTTCAATGATGAATTTTTCGAAATAAATGAACAGACAATTCAGAAGATTAAGGATATACAGGAAAACAATAATACCAAAGTGATAAACTTGGTAAAAAGTATTGAAAAGACTGCCGAGGAAAATTCAGAAGACCCTTTTTTAATTGGAATTAAAGAGCGTGCTCAAGCTGTTGAAGAAAATTATGAAAACCGACAGATTACCACACAAGAAGCATTATTGGAAATAAGGAAAATATACGAAGATGATATAAAACGAAGAAAAGAACAGGCACAAAAGGGTTTCGACGGACTGACTTTCTTTATCTACAGATCACTTATAGAAAAAGATATTAAGAATACAGATTTAGTAACTAAAAATATTAAAGAAGAATTTGTAAATCACCCAAATTGGAAAACCAGTGAAAAAGAATTACGTGAGTTGAGACAAGCAGTTTATTTTGCATTACTCGCTGAAGAAGATGAAATTGAAAAAGTAGCAAATATTGTCGATGAATTGTTTCATCATTTGTTGATTGCATTTAATCTTTGAGCTTTATGATCTGGAAAGACAAAAATGAATTCAAGACCTGTGTTTACAATTATGCTTCTAAAATGAACATAAACGTAAAATCTATAGCGATGCGACCAATGACAAATAAATGGGCTTCATGCTCGACCGATGGTAATCTTAATTTCAACAAAGAACTGCTTGAAATTGATAAAGAACTCGGTG
>CAZBNQ010000220.1:0-5544 GCA_964493035.1 uncultured Hyphomicrobiales bacterium
ATATCATCAGCCAGAGTTTCGTCGAAAGCATAATAAGCATCTGCCGCGCAAGTAAGCACGATCGGATGCCAGCCGTATTCAGGCAAATATTTAACAAATTTTAAAGTACGTTGTACGCCACTTAAACCCATTGGCGGGAAATAGTACGCAACAACTAAAACATTTCTTGTCATCGATTCTATTTCCCGCAAATTATTCCGTATCTATTTGCATATTTTATATTGAAACCAATTCGCTTGGAGCGTTAGTTAGATAAACGCCACCATTTCTGGTAATAAAAATATTATCTTCTACTCTAATTCCGAATTTTTCAGGAAGATAAATGCCAGGTTCGATAGCTAAAACGCTATCTTCAGGCACAATTTGGTCTTCCAATCTAAAAGTAATAATAGGACTTTCGTGAGTAACCAATCCGATGCCATGACCTAAAGAATGTTGAAAATATTCACCATAGCCGGCTTTAGCAATCATATTGCGAGCGATAGCATCGATCAATTTGCCGTTCATACCCGGGCGAATAGCATCCATAGCAGCTTTTTTAGCATCATAAACAATTTGGTAAACAGCTTTTTGATCTTTAGTAGGCTTTCCGATACAAATCGAGCGAGTAATATCAGAGCAGAAGCCATGAACTTTTGCACCAAAATCCATCAAAACAATTTCACCTTTTTTGATTTTCTTAGTGCTTGGCTGGCCATGAACCAAAGATCCACGAGCGCCGCTGACCACGATAATATCAAATGGATCGCCTTCTGAGCCAAGTTTACGAGTTTGATATGCTATTTCGGTAGCAACTTCAATTTCACTCATGCCAGGCTGAATAAAAGCAAGCATTTTTTCGTATACATCTTCAGCAATTTTGCATGCATCTTTAATATATTCTAATTCTTCCGGAGCTTTAGGCTGAGTAAATCTTTCAACAAGATTTGTAACCGGTTTAAATTTGATAGGTCTTACTTTATTACGAATTTCAACAGCTTCGGCATAAGCCATTTTGTCGGCTTCGAACCCTAAAGTTTGAACTTTGCTAAAAATTTCATTATCTACTATGTATGACCACACATCACGAGTAATATGAGTATGCAAGTTAGGTAATGGATAAAGTTCGGTTTTTATTTGTTCTTCATATCTGTCGTCAGTGAAGAAATGAATTTCATCCGCAGTGACGAACAAAAAAGCTGACGAGCCGGAGAAGTTTGTCAAATAGCGAATGTTTGGTAAATAAGTAACGACGATAGCTTCTACTTTGTTGTCGTCCATATTAAAACGCAACTGGTGGAACCTTCTGTCGATTATTTTCGGATATGCTCCGGAGGTTTCCTCTTCTTGTTTTTTAACTTTTTGTGCCATCGTTTTTGCAAACATTTATATTATACATAGTAATTAGGCGATTCTTTAGTAATCTTAACATCATGCGGATGAGATTCTCTCAGTCCTGCATTAGTAATTCTATTAAAAATAGCATCTTTTTTCATTTCATTTATATTAGTGCAGCCGCAATAACCCATAGCAGATCTCAATCCGCCGATTATTTGATAGATAGTATCGCCGACATTGCCTTTGAAAGACACACGGCCTTCAATACCCTCGGGCACATATTTCGAAATTTCATCTTCGACATCTTGGAAATATCTATCGGCAGAGCCTTGGCTCATAGCGCCGAGAGATCCCATACCGCGATAAATTTTATATACTCTTCCTTCGTATATAATTTTTTCGCCGGGGCTTTCTTCATGACCAGCAAGCATATTGCCTACCATAATACTATCGGCACCTGCAGCAATTGCTTTAGCAATATCGCCGGTTTGTTTTATACCGCCATCGGCAATGATAGGAATATCGTATTTATGAGCAATTTCGCTCACATTCATAACTGCAGACAACTGAGGAACACCCACTCCTGCGATAATTCGTGTTGTGCATATCGAGCCAGGTCCGATACCGACTTTTAGCCCGTCTGCGCCTGCGTCTATAAGTGCTTGTGCTGCATCGCCAGTAGCAATATTGCCGGCTATTACCTGCAAATTATTATATATTGATTTTATTTTTCTAACTGTTTCGATCACGCCTTTGCTGTGTCCGTGAGCTGTATCAACAAATACAGCATCGACTCCAACTTCTACCAAGGCAGCTACTCTATCCATTGTGTCGGGAGTAACACCAAGAGCAGCTCCTACTCTCAATCTACCTTGAGCATCTTTGCAAGATCTTGGATGCTGTTTTTTCTTTTGAATGTCTTTAAAAGTAATTAAACCTTTAAGCACATTGTTGTCGTCCACAACTGGAAGTTTTTCGATTCTATGTTTTTGAAGTAATTTTTCAGCTTCTTCGAGAGTAGTACCAATAGGAACAGTAATCAAAGAGCCTTTTGTCATTACTTCCGATAGTTTTTCGCTTCTATCGGGTTTGAATCTAAGATCTCTATTAGTAACGATACCAATAAGCTTATGAGACGCATCGATAATTGGAATACCGGAAATATGAAACTTAGCCATAAGCTCGACAGCATCTTCGACAGTATGCTCATTGCTCAAAGTGATTGGTTTCATAATCATACCACTTTCAGAGCGTTTAACTTTATCAACTTCTTCGGCTTGGCGTTTGATCGACAAATTTTTATGAATAACACCGAGTCCACCTTCTCTGGCGATAGCTCTTGCCATTTCGGCTTCGGTGACTGTATCCATTGCAGCAGAAAGCAAAGGTATATTTAATTTTATTGATTTAGTCAAATGAGTAGTTATATCGGTGTCGCGTGGCAATACTTCAGAATATCTCGGAATTAGGAGAACATCATCATAAGTAATACCTTCATATTTAATTTTATTAGGATTCATAGCCGATCACTCAAAAATTAATAAAAAAAAGTGGCTCTATACCACTTTGCCACTTGTTTATTTGCCTTTTGCATTAAGGCATAGTTCGACAAATGCTATATCTGACTTGATTGTAGCAATCTCAGATTCTTCTTTAGCATCTTGTTTTTTGGATTGGAGCAATTCCAATTCCTTAGCAAATTTATTTTGGTCAATTTCTTCGAAAGATAATGCTCGCTCGACTAAAACAGAAACTTTATTATCTTTGACTTCTGTGAAGCCTGAACTAACAACAAACCAATTAATACTATTGTTTTCGTTGTTAATTTTGACATATCCGGGATCTAATGAAGATACTATCGGAGCATGGTTATAGAGCACCTGGAAAGGCGATTGCGAACCCGGAACAGCTACTGCGCTTGCGTTGCCGGAAAATATCACGCTTTGAGGCGTAACAATCTCTACTAGAAGCATTTTGTTGTCAGCCAATTTATCGTCCTTTTTAGTATATTTTCAAATTACAAAATTACGAGTTTTTTTTGGGATTATCAATTTTATGTTATAACTTTTTTATATATAAAATTATGCCGCGAAGCAGCAAGTCTTTTATAATATGCTACTTCGCGGATAAATTTATTTTTATTAATTTTAGTGGTCGCCTTTTTTGAATCTATCCCATACTTCGTCGATTGTGCCGCAGTATGTGAATAATGATTCGGGAACTTCATCTAATTCGCCATCAAGAATTGCTTTAAATCCTGATACAGTATCGGATATCTTGACGTATCTGCCTTGGAATCCAGTGAATTGCTCTGCAACATGGAATGGCTGCGAGAAGAATTTTTGGATTTTTCTTGCTCTATAAACTGTAAGTTTATCTTCGTCTGATAATTCGTCCATACCAAGGATATTAATAATATCTTGCAAATTCTTGTAGGATTGGAGCACATTGACGCAGCCACGAGCTACGTTATAATGTTCGTCGCCGATAATCAGTGGATCCATAATTCTGGAGCTTGAGTCCAATGGATCTACCGCAGGATAAATACCCAATTCAGATATCTGACGCGACAATACAGTTTTAGCATCAAGGTGGGAGAATGTATTTGCCGGAGCTGGGTCAGTCAAGTCATCTGCAGGCACATAAACAGCTTGCACTGAAGTGATAGAACCATTTTTTGTAGAAGCAATACGTTCTTCCAAAGCGCCAAGTTCAGTAGCCAAAGTTGGCTGATAACCTACCGCAGAAGGCATACGACCCAACAAAGCAGATACTTCTGAGCCTGCTTGGATAAATCTAAAAATATTATCGACAAACAAGAGCACGTCTCTGCCTTCCACATCGCGGAAATATTCAGCAATAGTAAGAGCAGTAAGACCAACTCTGGAGCGTGCGCCAGGAGGTTCGTTCATCTGGCCAAACACAAGAGCAGTCTTATCAATAACACCTGATTCTTGCATTTCGAGGAACAAGTCGTTACCTTCGCGAGTACGTTCACCTACACCAGCAAAACAAGAATATCCACCATGGTGCTTTGCGATATTATGGATCAATTCTTGAATTACAACAGTTTTGCCAACGCCGGCACCACCAAACAAACCAGTTTTGCCACCTTTAGTAAATGGCTGAATCAAATCTATTACTTTGATACCTGTTTCAAACATTTCTTTAGTTGTAGATAAATCTACAAACTTAGGAGATGGTTTGTGAATTGAAGATGTAGTTTTAGCTACGATTTCGCCTTTACCATCGATTGCATGACCTGTAATATTGACCATTCTGCCTAATATTTCCGGACCAACAGGGATTGATATTGGTGCTCCGGTATCTATTACCTTCATGCCGCGAACCAAACCATCGGTAGAATCCATAGCTACTGAGCGAACTCTATCCTCTCCAAGGTGTTGTTGTACTTCACAAACCAGAATACTTTCCGAGTTGTCTTCTAATGATTTTGTTGGAATATGTAAAGCATTTAAAACTGCCGGAATGCTGCCGTTCGAAAATTCTACGTCAACTACCGGTCCGATAACTTGTACTATAAAGCCTTCGTTCATACGGTTTCCTCTTATATATAGAAGATGTTATTTATTTCTAATTTTTCAATCTTATTTTATTACATATCAATTATGTATTTACAAAAATACTTATACGTGCAAATAAGACAAAGTAATTCTTGAATTATTTTTCAATATAATACATTTGTTGAAAAAAAAATCCATTTTAAAAAATCGATTGACGATTTGATTCATTTATAATTATAATTATTCAAAAAATGAATGGCTTTTGATCTGTTTTTAATCAAAAGCCATCCAAATTCAATTTATAAATATTATTTATTGTTTTATAAATCTCAAAGGTACGCCATCTATCAATATATAATATGCTCCGGGAGCCAAAGAGCTAATATCTATATTGCCTGCAAATCTGCCTTTGCTTATAAGTACGCCATTGATTGAAATAATTCTATATTCTCTCTCGAGCATTTTATCTTCTATACCATCTATTGATAATACATTTGATGCCGGATTAGGATATATTCTCATTTTACTGAATTTTTCGGACTGAGATGCTACACTTGTAATTTTTGTTTTGTTGTAATATACATCTTTAATTAGTTTTACTCCATCGACCAAAGAGCCTTTATTGTCTTGGTTTATCAAGGATTTGTTGCTTAAACCCGCGATATCTTCGATAGTTCCATCAGCCTCGCCGCCTTTAGCCGGA
>CAZBNQ010000221.1:0-5532 GCA_964493035.1 uncultured Hyphomicrobiales bacterium
CTCAAATTTATTGAAATCATATTTATAAAAGTTTAAATTTAAAATTTCGACTATATAATTAAAATCAATTTTGGTGTCAATAGCACAATATATAAATCCATCATTCATAATATTATAGTAAGTTACAGCTTTCAAACTGTCTTTGAGGATATTCCATTTTTGACCATTATCAACTGAATACACCATGATATTTGCTTTTGTATATTTATTATTTAATCTTAATAAATAAAGAGTATCATTTTTGATCTTCAAGTAACAAGTATCTCTGCAATCTTTATTTATTTTATTATCATACGAGAAGAACTCTTCAAGTTTTGTATCAATATTAAATCTATATAAATCCACACTATCAATAATCATTATTAAGCTTGATTTATTATAAGTTAATTCTGTATAACGTTTGTTACTATCTAATGATACAAGGCTTTTTGAATTATAATTTAAATCTAGATCTGATTCATAAATCCCGGTTTTTGTCTGAAAAAATAACTTTGAATTGCCTATGGTTAGATTTTGTATTTCCGGATTAGTTGAAAACTGTTTATGTATCCATGTTTTGCCACTATCTAATGATTTGATAAGTGAAAATTGAGTGGCTCCATAAAAAACATTTTCATGTATTACAATCTTTTGTATTTGATATTTATCGCCTAAGCTTTTTTGCCACCAGGTGTTACCATTATCACTCGATCCACATATTATTCCATAATCACCATAGGCTATTACAGTATTTCCCAAACTACATGCACCTCTAAAATCGCAGATCATCCTTTCCACTTTAAATGGTAAATCTTCGGAATATAAGTTTAAGCCTGGAATTATTAATATAAAAAATAGGATAAGTCTCTTCATATTATTCTCCATTTTTATACACAATATTATTAACAGTTGAATCTGACTGTAATTACATTATTATTATATTTTATTTTTCTCTCTTATTGTCTTTTCCATTTTTTCAAGCATTAATTTAGTCGAGTCCTCCCAGCTAAAACTTTTTGCCCATTGAATTGCTCCTTGAGATAATTTCTTTCTATAATCTTCATTTTGTAATAATTCAATTATTTGTTTAGCCAATTCATCAATATTTGCATATTCATATAAAGTACCGGATACACCTTGTTTAACAGAATCTCTCAGTCCGGGCACATTAGCGGAAATAACCGGAGTACCACAAGCATTTGCTTCGATATTAGTAATCCCCCAACCTTCCTTCATGGAAGTATTCACTACAACATGCGAACGCGAAAGAAGTATTACTTTATCTTCCTCGCTTACAAATCCAAAAAACTTTGTATCATCTGCTATACCTAATTTTTGGGCTAATTCCTCCATATAAGGTCGGAAATCGCCTCGCCCGAGAATATGCAATTTAGCATTTGGCACTTTCTCTTTTACTTTTGCAAATGCATAAAGAAGATGGTCAGGAGACTTATATTTCTTTAATCTTCCAAAGTATGAGACAGTTGGTTGTGCTTCCTTTTCTCCAATAGAATAAGAAAATCTGCTTTCATCGATTGCATTAGGAACAATAGCGAAATTGTTTCTATCAAATCCTCTTTCCACAAACTCGCTCAGTGTAGATTCAGAAACCACAGCAAATGGCGTCTTTTTATATACCCAATCAATAATTTTTTCACTTAAATAAACATAAGATCCGGCAATAAAACCAGCTTCCCTAAATATACTTTTACCAAAAAAATGATGGCTGATTGCAAGCAAAGGTTCCTTAACCCAGCATGGACTATAAAAAGGAATTTTATTAATATCATCAATAATAATATCAAAATTTTCCTTGGAAAATCTTTTTTTATACATTTTTCTTACAATGAAATTAAATGTATTGCGCGAACCCTTTCTTATTATTTTGATCCCATCAATAATTTCTTCTTCAGGTACATTATCATCATATTTACAAGAAAACTGAACAACTTCATGCCCCATTGCAGCAATTCGCTTAAAAATTTCATGAGCATGCACTTCCGCTCCGCCTCCCTGAGGTGTCTTTATATCCTGCCAATTTATCAAAAGAATCTTCATTTTCTCAATTTCATTGATTGCAAAAATTTAATATATAAAATTTTGCAAGCTAAAGCAAATTTCGGCTGGCATAAACTTTGTATTTTATTATTTAAATATTTGCTTCTTATATGTAAATATTTGAAAATTATGGATAATATAAATTTCGGGAATAGATGATATGAAAAATGGTTGCAGATTATTGAGCAGATGGCTAATAATGAGCCTTTTGTGCGTTTTGATTGTATCCTGTGGTGTTCCAAGATCGGTTCGCAATTCCGACAAATCTAAAAAAATATCTAAAAAAATTGATTCTAAAAACGAAAATCAAAATACATTGACTGATATTCAGGAGTTTGAAAAAAAGGTGCTTGCATCGAAAACAAATAATGAAGCAAAACCGGATCAAGCTTCGAGTCTTCCAAGTTTGAAGAGCCAATTAGAAAATTTAAGTCTGGAACAAGTTGAAATCAAAAACAAAGTCAATACTTTGCAAAATGATGTAATCGAAATTAAATATACTCTCGAAGAAATTAAAACTGCTCTGATAAAAGATAATAAAATGATTCGCAAGCAAGCAGTTTCCGGTCCGGAAGAAGAATTAATTCAACCTGACGAATCCAGCAGTGCCGAAGAAGAATTTGTTGTCATGCCTGAAGAAAAATCGAAGGAATTGGCTGTAAAGAAAAAAGAAAGCCCAAAGAAGCCTGCAGCAAAAAAATCGGCTCCAAAACCTATTGCAAAGTGGAAAGAATCTGAATCAAAACCTAATTATAAAATTGCTCCTGCCAGCACTATAGTTAAAACAGAACCAAAAACTGAACCGATAAAACAAGAAAATATCAAACCTGAAATGAGCGAAGCTCTAAATCTTTTTGCTAAAAAAGATTTTAACAATACAATTTTAAAAATGAATGAAATATTGAATAGTACAAAGGATAAAATTGTAATTATCGACTGCCATTTCTGGATAGGCGAAAGCTATTTCAACTTGAAAGATTTTAGAAAAGCAATCGATTATTTTGCTAAAGTGATAAAAGCAGGTGGTTCGGACAAAAGAGACGATGCTCAATCTAAAATGGCTGAATGTTATGTAAAAACTGGTAATATTAGCGAAGCAAAAACTGCATATCAAACTTTGATTGATAAATTCCCGGGTAGCGAATATATCCCCAAAGCCAAAAAAATGCTTCAACAATTATAAGATATAAAATTTGAAGGCATTAATCAAGATACTCTTGTAATAATACTCTTGCATTAGTGCCTTTTGATTCTTTAGAGTCAATAGTAAGATTGCCATTCATTTTTTCGACCAATTCTTTTGCAAGCACCAATCCCAAACCAGTACCCTTTTCGTTTAAAGTGCCAAGTGTAGAAAATGAGCTTTCCAATTTGAATAATTTTGATTTATCTTCCTCTTTAATTCCTTTGCCAAAATCTTTAATTGAAATTTCAATCTTATTATCCATTTTAACAGCACTAATTTCAATCAAACTATTGGGATACGAAAATTTAATAGCATTGGAGATTAGATTTCTAATAACAGAGTTTAAAGAATGTTTGTCTGCATCTACATAATAATTATCATCGACATTGCATATGATCTCGATACCTTTATTAATAGTAACATCCGTAAATAATTTAATCGAGTAATTTAAAGTCTGTTTCAAATTAATTTTAGAATTGTGAAAATTAAGATTACCGCCTTGCAGTCTCGACCATTCGAGCAAGTTAATAAGCAATTCATAGATTTGTCTGGAAGAAATATTCATAGCTTCAGCCATCTGCTTTATTTCATCTTTGCCAAGATTATCAATTTCTTTGCTTAAAATATCAGTAAGCCCAACAAAACCACTTAAAGGATTTTTCAGATCATGAGAGATAATGGAAAAGAGTTTGTCTTTGCTGGCATTAGTCTTTTTCAGTTCTTCTGCATTAGCTATCAAATCATAATTCAAATCAAGTATTTCATCATTAAGTTCTTCAACTTGTCTTTTCGATTCTTTGAGTTCTTCAATTAGCTTTTCATTTTTATCTTGAATGCGTTTATTTTCAGATAAATCCACAATCACACCTTCAAAATAAACTTCCCCATCTTCTTCGATCATACGAGAACTATCGAGCACCCAAATTTCATCGCCATCCGCCCTTCTCATTTTAGATTCGAAGTCTGAAACAACAGCATTTTTGCTCATCAACTCATACCAGCGTTCGCGAGCATGTTCGTCTGTATAAAAATCTTCAGTTCTATATTTTTTTAATTCATCGATTGAAGCAACGCCCATAATTTTTAGAATAGCAGGATTGGCATCAATAATTTTGCCTTCGCAATCAGTTCTATATATACCCACAGGCACATGCTCGAATAGACTTCTATATTTTTTTTCGCTTTCGAGAAGGTTATTTTCTACTTCTCTAATCTTGGAAATATCCAAAATAAGTCCTTGATAGCCAATAATATTGCCTTGAGAATCCTTACGAGCATAAGAATTCAAAATACAATTCAATACCTTTCCGCTTTTGTGCAAAAGATCAACTTCAAAATCTTTGAAATAGCCTTTGCTATCGCATTCCTTTCTAAATAATTCTCTATCGGATTGATTTTTATATAATACAACCGAACTAATCCCTCTTATTTCATCATATTCATATCCGAATAGCTCGAGCATCGCTTTGTTGCAATCAATGATCTTACCTTCGGGGGATGAATAATAAATAGCCTCAGTGCTTTGGTCAAATAGCTCTTGATATCTCTTTTCTGCATCTTTCAATTGATTCTGAGATTCTATTAATGCATTTTCATTATAAATATTTTCCACAACTCGATAAATTACATTAGGTAGGAAACCAATAAAGTTATTGTCTTTTACTATGTAATCACGAGCACCTTTTTTCATCATATCTACAGCAATTTTTTCATTACCAAAAGCAGTCATGATTATAAAATTAGTCTTGGGATTGATATTAATCAGCTTTTCGAGCAATTCAAAACCATTCATATCAGGCAAATGATAATCCAATAAAATAAGATAGTCTGGCGAAGCAGAATAAATTTCAAGTGCATTTGCAGCATTTTCTGCAATTATACATTCAAAACCTGATTTTGTAAGTACTTCGTGCATTAAAATAGACTGACTGTCATCATCTTCGATGATTAGAATTCTAATTTTCTTATTAACAAATGAATCTTGCATAAATATCAAAAATATTCTAATAAAATTATAGCTATTTATTTTTATTAAACAATATTAATTACTATTTTTGTAACTCAATAGTAATAAATATTTATTGCAATTTATGGAAATTGCAAAGATTTAAAAAAAATAAATTTTAAGATTATGAATAATCTTGTAATTTAGCGTGGACTGATTAGTAATGAATATTGAAATTGATAAAAATATAAGTATGGAAGATTTTAGAGAATTAGCTGAAGAGCATATTAAAATCTCGGAAGAAGTCCCGACAAGCAGCAGTAGCGCCGAAGATCTGCTCTACGAGTTGCAAGTTTCTCAATAC
>CAZBNQ010000222.1:0-5526 GCA_964493035.1 uncultured Hyphomicrobiales bacterium
GTTTTCTTGCAAATTCTTGCCGAAATTTTACATTTATTCCGTTCTGACATCATTTTCCCTTCTTCACTTTGTGTAACTTTGTGTAATAACTTTGTGGAACTTTGTGCTCCTTCTTCTGCCTTTCTTTAGATGAAAATTAGCTCGCAAAGCCAAGTTTTATTGCAAATTTTTGCCGAAATTTTTCATTTATTCCGTTCTGACATCATTTTCCCCTCTTCACTTTGTGTAACTTTGTGTAATAACTTTGTGTAACTTTGTGTAATAACTTTGTGTAACTTTGTGTAATAACTTTGTGAAACTTTGTGCTCCTTCTTCTCCCATTCTTTAGATGAAAATTAGATCGCAAAGCCAAGTTTTCTTGCAAATTCTTGCCGAAATTTTACATTTATTCCGTTCTGACATCATTTCCCCTCTTCACTTCAATTTTAATAATGCAAAAAAATATTAGATAAATAAAAGATGCTTGAACTGCAAAACAATCAGCCCAAGCATCTCGTAGTATTTCAAACAAAAATATATATTAAAAATTATTTCCCATATAACTTTAATTTTTTCGATTTACCTGAACCCACTTGCACAATTTCAGCATAATAAGATTGATCTCTAAGCTCTTGTTCACTCAGAATAGTCAAATCGATAAATCTCTCAAGTCTATAACCCGATCGATTATAATTAAGTGTACTCAAGCTAGCATTCCATCCTTCAAACCACAGCATCAAATCGTGTTTCTGTTGTTCATCACCATCAAATATTCCAATAAAATCTATATCAGAATTCGGACCGGCAGTCTGATTATAAACAGTACCATACAAATACAACGCTTTCAAGCCAAAACGTTCGGGATTGAGAGAAGAAGAAATAGCATCAACCATTCTCATACGCCAGCGCAGAGGTTCATCGCTAATTTTTTCATTAAGAGCAGCAATATTATGATTATAAGCAGAATTGGCAGACGCATCGATCAAAATTCCTGCTGCATAATCTTCATCAGCATTCATTAATATTCTAAGCACCAATCCATCAGTAGCTTCTCTAACGTTAATCACCTTCAATGTATTAGAAATATGCTCAAAATCAGGTAAAAATCTAGTAAGCACATTTTCAGATTTCATCAAGAAATCATAATTAAATACAACTTTTTCATCATCAGGATATAAAGGAAGATACCTGATCGAAGACTCCACAAGATCTTGGAAAAAGTGAGTTCCAAAAGATAAATCAGGAGTATAGTTACCTTTTTTCTTTGCTATTTCAATCAATACAGCAGTATTATTTATATCTGAATAAGTAGCTTTAACTCCAAGTCTTATATCATCACGACTACCCCAACGTCCGGGTCCCATCAAAATAAACGACTTTTTAGGCAAAAACTTATTCAAAAGCCCAACCGCACGACCAATATCCTTGAGATCTTCCAAATCAGAATGCTTTGAATACTCTTCAGGATCGACATAGACTATATAATTTATATCCGGCACTTTGCCATTAGATACATACCTATTTGCAGTAAATACTAATTTTTCTTTAGGTATATCTTTTGGAATTACTGCAGATACACCTTCTTTGGCAGAGCTTTGAGGTCTGCTTTGCAAAAGATAAAGTGATTTGCCATCGCTTGCAAACTCCAAATCTACCGGTGTCTTGAGCTTTTCAGTTAATATTGCCAAAATTAATTTCAATTGGCTTATATATTGAGTCTTTGTAATTAAATTTTCGAAAGTAACAATTATATCATGTTTTTTTGTATCAATACCCAATCCAATTGGATGCTTCACATGATTTTCTTCAACAATCGAAAACACTTCGTTGAGCATAGGGTATCTATTGCCGACTCCCTCAATCAATTTCCTAATTTGTATGGTTTCGAAAGTATTAGTTTCAAGATTAATAACATCAATATTTTTGGGAGTATAAGCTCTCATATCCTGATAAGTAAGATTAACTCTCAAATCAGACTGTCCGGGAGCTACGAGAATAGGATAATCATCGCCAATACGATCAACAGCGCGAGTGCCTAACCCAGGCACTAAACGCAACAATCCATCTTCTCTTTTTATTCGAGGCGACCATCTAAACTCATTATTTGTGAAAGCGACTCCTGCAAAAGAAGGAAGGAAATACTTGCCGGCTCTCACCCCAACTACTTCCTGAATCATTATACCCATTTCTTCATTAAAATCGAGCAAGTTTCTTTCAGTGCGATAACCAATCGGGTCTGGACCGAAAGTCGAAGCATAAACTTCTGCAATTGCGTCCATAAGTGCTTCTAATCTTTCAGACTTATTGCCTTGGTTTGCAAGGAAAAGACTCTTATACTTGCCTGCAAAGGCAGAACCAAGCCTATCTTCGAGCAATGAAGAGGAACGCACAATAATAGGATTGTTCCCAAAATCATCAAGAGCTCTCGAGAGCCCGTTCATTATTTCTGCAGGGAAATGTGAATTCTTAAATGCTTGTATTATATGAGGATATTCTTGCCTTACTTCGTCTATTTGCTTGTATTTTTGTTCGATTACATCTTCGAGATTATTATAATAAACAAAACTCATCAACCCATCAGATGTAATATACCAAGTCTTTGGAATTTTTACATTTTTTAGAATCGGATATTCTGATTCATATTTTTCAATTACCCTTTTGGCAAGCAATAGCCCGGCACTTTTACCACCAAGCTTGCCATGCCCTTCGGTCGGAAAAATAACATTTTGAAGCACATCATAAAAATCACCAATTGCAAAATTATTTTTAGCAATATCAATATACTCGAGCTGATCAGTCAAAAATCGTCTAATCAAAGAGACTCTAATGCCTTGATGAATTGGAGAAGCCAGCTCGAAGGATGAAGGATTTGTATGATGATATTTTCGAATAGCATCAGCAATTTCTGCCAGTGGAGTATTTTGATTTGCAAGGGCTTTCACTAAGAAATGAGATTTTTCTTCATGTATCCATTTTTGAATTTGAGCCAGCAAATCTGCTTCGCTAAAATAGTTGGCAGCAACATCGAATATTTCGTAACCAAGATTGAAAGAACTTTCGAGCACTTGCTTTTTTGAAGGTCTATTCATCTCAGTTTCTGTCGATTGAAAATCAATATTATTACCAAGTTTTGCAAATAGATCTTTAGATTCGGGAATACCTTTGCAAAACAAATTGTTGAGCATTTTGCGAGAAATAATAGAAAACAAAGTCTGGTCGGTCTTTTTAAGCAAATCTAAAACAATAATCCACTCTGGCTTACGAGTAAGTTCGTCTTTTTCTTGCTGAGACTTCCAGTCTTGAAACAATTTTTTAAGTCTTTGATGTAGAATAAAATGACCAATTCTATCAGAAATGGTATTCATCAATCGCCATTCATCTTTGAGGAAAGGACCGTCGTCTGCCAAAGGTAATTCTTCGGTATAATGAACAAACATAGTACCCACAGCGCTACCTTGCACATTAATATGCGACGCCATAACCCAGGGAGTGTCTTTAAAACCGGGGCTTTGATAAGATTTTTTTTCAACTTCGATTCTAACAACACATTTTTCGGAATACTTCCAACCAAGTGGAATCGCAGAAATAAGTTTATCGATAGTACTTTCGAAAGAAGAATCTTGATCCGCGAGGGCTTCTTCAATTAGATAGAGGCAATTCAATTCTTTGGCTCTTTCTTCTAATGAATGCAAAAGCACTTCGTTAGCAACGTTTATTCCATTCATTATAACTCGGCTATATAATTAATCAATATCTTTTTAAATGACGTAAAATTATCTTTCTATTGCCTTTTGATACTTATTCGTCATGTATAAAATAAGTTTTTGACAAAACTTAATAATATGTTATATTTATATTGAATTATTAAAAATCAGACGGGAATAATATGCCATTCTTATCGACAGATCGCTTAATAACAATCGATCATTACATTGCCGAAGAAGAAAACCTTCACCCGGATGCAAGCGGCGATTTCTCGTCATTACTTCATGATCTGACTTTTGCTATCAGAATAATTTCCCGCGACGTGAGGCGCGCAGGTCTCAATGATATTCTCGGAATTACCAATTCTACTAATATTCATGGTGAGCAAGTCAGAAAGCTGGATAAATATTCTAATGAAGTAATCAAAAAAGCTATGATTCAGGGCGGAAATATTTGCGTAATGGCTTCCGAAGAGGAAAATGAAATTGTACCCGTCAATTCTGAAAGCAAGCATGCAAAATATGTTCTCGCCTATGATCCTTTAGATGGCTCAAGTAATATTGACGTTAACATTACGATTGGTTCAATCTTTTCAGTTTATCAAAGAATTGATCAAAATGCAAAAGGTGCGGGCACTCTTCAAGATCTTCTCCAACCTGGCTACAAACAAGTTGCTGCCGGCTATGCCCTATATGGCTCAAGCACTATTCTTGTATATACTACCGGACATGGTGTTCAAGTATTTACCTACGACCCCACTCTTGGCGAATTCTTATTGACAAATCAAAACTTGAAAATACCAAACAAAGGCAGGTTGTTTAGTTGCAATATGGGCAATTATTATAATTGGGACGAAAGAGTTCGCCAATATGTAGACTATTTGAGAATGAAATCTGATGATGGCGATAGACCTTATGGGCTTAGATATATTGCAACCGGTGTGGCTGATGTGCACCGAACTCTTCACTATGGCGGTATATATCTTTATCCACCGGATTTGAATAATCTTGAAGGCAAGTTCAGACTTGTTTATGAAGCTAATGCTTTGGCTATGATTGTAGAGCAAGCCGGCGGCAGAGCTTCTAATGGAATAGTGCGCATACAAGAAATCGTTCCTCAAAATATTCATCAGCATACTCCTCTTTTTATTGGCAGCAAGTATGATGTTATGGAATGCGAATTGTTTCTTCAAGGCAATCATCCTGCTCAACTAAGACAGTTCTGATTTTTATTTTAATCCATAAAACCGTAAATTTACATTCTTTAATTTAATTATTTTGGTGATTATGAGCGATTATTTATTCGAATTGAATAAATACTTCGGTTTTAAACAATTTAGGCACGGCCAAGGCGAAATTGTTGATTCGATCGTTAAAGGTAAAAATACACTTGTGGTGATGCCCACAGGCGGAGGGAAGTCTTTATGCTACCAATTGCCTGCATTAATACTCGAAGGAACTGCTATAGTAATATCTCCGCTTATAGCTTTAATGAAAGATCAGGTCGATTCTTTGACACGTGCAGGGATACCGGCTACTTTCATAAATAGTTCAATTTCTCAAGAAGAAATAAATCAAAGAATGGAATGGGCTTTTGCAGGTAAATTTAAACTAATTTATCTGGCTCCTGAACGTCTCGAAAGTGATTATTTTATTCGCCAGCTTATTAGGATGAAAATCTCTTTCTTGGCTGTCGATGAGGCACATTGTATTTCTGAATGGGGGCACGACTTTCGTCCTGCATATTTGAATATATCAAAAGCTTTAAAAAAATTAAAGATAAAGCCAGTTGTGGCTCTTACTGCCACAGCAACTCCCGATGTGCAGGATGATATTGTTTCGG
>CAZBNQ010000223.1:0-5498 GCA_964493035.1 uncultured Hyphomicrobiales bacterium
CTCCACAAAATAAGAATTTTTATTTAAAAACAAATCATAATTTTCAATTTTAATAATTTCTTTTTTAGTCTTAGGATTTAGTATTTTAATTGTTACTTTCTGGTTATTAAAGGCATAAGGATCGATATTGAGTTTCAGTGCATTATCATTAATCATTGCTTTTATTGGCATAGGATTATGCGAATTTGTTTGCTTATTTATTGTCATATCTTTGAAAAACACTTTATTATCCCACTCATAAATCAAAAATTTGATTGTTCCCATAACAGTACGTCCGCGTAGCACCCATGGAATAAGATCATTAGCAGATTTAAGCGAAAAGTCGTTAATACAATCAAACATATCTAATTTTGAATTGCCTTCTTTCGAAAAAGTATTTATTAAGTTCCAATTGTCAGAGTCTTCGCTCCATTTGAAATATTTAATTGTTTGGTCGCAATCTAATTTTATCATAGAGACAACATCTGATTTGATGTTATATGTCTTAATTATCCATGCTTTATTCGGATGGTCTTCGCAAACAAATTCTTCAGAAAAGCGGGCATATTCATTGCATTGGCAATTTTCACGGGTTTTCGAAAATGCTGAAATTGCTATTAGAAACGAGATTGCAAATAAAATTAGACCTTTCATATCTATCTCCGAATAAAATTAATCAAATTCCCAAATTTTGTATTTCAAAATTTTATTAAATTATAAAATTTTGATAAATTGAACATTATTAATGTTAATAACAATCAAAAATGAATACAATCAACAACGAATACAAGCACAGAATTAATCTTGCTTTAGATTTTATCGAAAAAAATTATGCTGAAGAGCTTAGTTTAGATAAAATTGCGAGTGTTGCAAACTTCTCGAAATTTCATTTTCATAGAATATTTTATTCTGTGATGAAAGAGACATTGTTCGAGTTTATTCAAAGAATCAGACTCGAAAAAGCTGCAACCAAACTACTACAAAACACAGACACTCCAATAACCGACATAGCTTATGACTGTGGATTTTCTTCGCCGGCAGTATTTGCAAGAGCATTCAAAGATTATTTTGAAATGAGTGCAAGTGACTGGCGGGCAAATGCTTGCGCAGAGGATAGCAATTTAAGCAAAATGAAAAGCAATTCAAGCAAATATGAAAGCAAGTTCGGCAAAATGATCTCCGCTACTACTTCTTATTTTTGCGATGTAAATAATTGTTCAATAATTGAATGGAATTGCAAAATGCTTAACAAAGAAGATTTAAAAGTTGAAGTTAAAGAGCTTGATGCTTTCGATTTGGCTTATGTTCGCCATATTGGACCTTACAAAGGCAATAGTGGCTTGTTTGATAGGTTGTGGGGCGAAATTTGCGGATGGGCAGGTCCCAGAGGCCTGATTATTCCCGGTAAAACTAAATTTGTATCAGTATATTACGACAATCCTGATATCACAGACGAAGACAAACTCAGGCTTGATGTTTGTTTGAGTGTGCCATCTGATACCGTTGTCAATCCACCATTTGGCAAAATGACTATGCCCAAAGGTAAATATGCTGTTTGCAAAATGGATATTGCTATGGATGAATTTCAAGATGCTTGGAATTTCGTCTATGGCGAATGGCTTCCTCAAAGTGGTTTCCAACCGGATGACAGACCTTGCTACGAAAATTATCTTAGTAGCCCTGGCGAACATACTCCCGGCAGAGTTATACTCGAGATAGTAGTTCCGGTAAAACCAATGTAAATCATATAACAAAATTACAAAACCAAACAAAAAAGCTGCCCTTCGGAGGCAGCTTTCTGTTTATTTAAAACTCATTGCTTATTAGAAACTAATTCTAGCACCAATCTGCATTTGCCAACGTGACCAGAAATCGCTGGTTTCGAAAATATCATCTTTTTCGATACCGCGATAGTTTGGTTTGTAGCTTGCTCTGATTTTGCCGGTTGCTTTGTCGTAACCTTCAAATTGGAGCAAAGAGTAAGCATTGTTGGACACATATTTCGAATGTCCCCAATCAGGATTGATTAAATTCAAGACGTTAAGAACGTCGAAAGTAAGTTCTACTCTATTGCCAGCAAAGCTTGGGAATACTTGAGTATATCTAAAGTCAAGCTGGTGGCGCCATGGTTGTGTCAAAGAATATCTTTCATGCACTTTGCCTCTTTGATCTTTCAATTCATCAAAAGAGTTTATGAGTTTTTCGAAAGCTTCGACAATCATGATAGAATCGCCGGGAGCTAAGCCCCATTTGCTATTTCCATTAGTCAAGATAAACTTATCATCTTGCCATACACCGTCTTTCAATTGCAAAGAGTTTGGAACGTAAATAAGATCATTGCCCCAAATATCATCATTATTAGCATCTTTAACAGCAATATCAACCACTTTTGCAGCATCAAACTTAAAGCTGGAGCTTGTGTAATAAAGCATTGAGAATGGCGAACCGCTTCTACCTTCGTAGAATAAACCAAGAATAGATTGGAAACCGCCTGCATACTCGAATGTATAAGATACGTTTGCCAAAATTCTATGCGGAATTGCAAATAATGAAGTAGTAAGATCTGGATCGTTTGGATCTTTTACGTGATTGTATTGCCAGTTAGAGATAGCACGGCTGGAAGTTGCTGAGTTTACGTCGCGAGCCATACTATAAGTATAAGCAAAGTTAGCACTCAAGTTTGGTAAAAATCCTTGACCATAAGGTTTTTGAACTTGGAAAGTAGCAGAGAATTGATCGCCTTTGTCTGTATTAGTCAAATAAATAACGCGAGTAAAGTCTTTTCCTACCACATTATTTCTCAAATACATTGGTCTGCCATCAATAGCCATTACTCTTGAATTATTAGTCAAAGAGTCTTTTAGGTTAATATTTTGATATAATACATCGCTTAATGTTTTGCCGTAGATCAATTCAATAGTAGCAACCAATCCATCAGCAATCTGATAATCAGCACCCAAGTTTAATCTCAAAATTGAAGGCATCTTGAAATCAGGATCAGTCATATTAACTTCTGTAGTTTTGATTGCCGACAAAGTGGAATCAATTCCAGGAGTAGGTTGTTTGTTAGGATCAGCACTAAAATTAGGAACATTAGATCTTGTATCGACTCTACCATAGTCCATACCGGTATTAGCATATTGGTTAGACAACCATACGCCTGGAGTTTTACCAGTAAATGTACCGATACCACCTCTCAACTGAAGTTCCTTATTGCCAAACACATCATAGTTGAAGCCAATTCTTGGAGAAATAGACCAAGGAGAAGGCATTTCGCTTGTTTTAAGTCCTCTATCCGAAAAAGCAGTTTCAAATTTTGGATTATTTGTAGGATCATCTAAGAATAAGAATTGATCATAGCGGATACCACCAGTCAATTTCAATCCCGGCAAAATATTCCATTCGTCTTGAGCATACAAACTAAGCTGCATATATGAGAAGTTAGCACGTGGCTTGCCACCATCGAGCAAGTAGCTGTAAGCATATTGAGATGCTTTGCCTGCTTCAAAATCTGCAATACTCTTGAAATTGTAGAAACCAAATTTATCTTGGACAAACAAGTTATCGAAATGCATAAACTGGTTGCTAGTACCAATTGTGATTACGTGGTCGCCTTCGAACAAGTTCAAGTTATTTGTCAATTCAACTAAGTCTTGGTTCAAAGCATTAGCTTGAGAAAATCTTTCAACACCAAAACCAACAGTTGAGCGAGCATCACCACCCAAACCTTCGATAGTAACATAAGGGAATGGTGAAGATTGGAAATCACGTTCGTCGCGAACAGCTGTATAAGCCAATCTAAATTCATTAGCCATTGAATTGGTCAATACACTGTTTACTTGCAATACTGTTTGGTTTTGAATGCTTCTAAAAATATACTCCAAACCATCAAATGCAAAGAAAGATCTAGAACGCGATACAGCATTGTCTTGATTAGCATTAACAAAATTGTGACGCAAAGTAATTCTTGTCTGATCGGAATAGTTATAATCCAATCTTAAGAATAATTTCATATCGCCTACTTCGCGAGTATAATCATCGTAAGATCCAGGATTATAATTATATTTTTGTTTTGCAATATTAATAATTTTTTGGAGTGTATCTCTTTCTACGTCGAATACATTAGAGCCTGATTCGCCATGAAGACCAATCAATTGTGGTTCTGTTCTGTTTTTATATTCGCCGTTTACGAAGAAAAACAATTTATTATTGACAATAGGACCACCTAAGCGGCCACCAATAGTAAAATCTTTATAGTCAGGATATGCTAAACGTTTTTTCACAGTATCCTTTGGCTTGCCATCTGTTCCGTAATTAATTACATTAGATTCAATTGGACTTTTTCCAACCAAATCTTGGTTTCTGCCAAAGAAATAAACAGAACCTTTGTAATAGTTTGAACCGGAGCGAGTAATAGCATTAATCAAACCGCCTGTAAAACCGCCTTGACGCACATCGAAAGGAGAAATAGCTACTTGAAATTCTTGAATAACATCCAAAGAAAGAGGTTCAGCGCCTGCCTGACCGCCTGGAGTACCAGCCGATGACAAACCGAATGCATCACTCATTCCGGCACCATCCACTTGAATATTATTATATTTACTATTTCTTCCACCTACGTTAGATCCATCTGAAGTAGATGATACGATAAGTGGGGAAAGTCTCGAATAGTCATGGATTGAACGTGCAATTGTTGGAAGATTCTTAATATCTACTTCATTTACTAATTGTGAAGCACCTGTACGTTCGGAACTGATAATTTCATTCTTCTTGCCTACAACTTGAATTTCATCAGTCTTATATCCTTTTTGGGATAGATTGATATCCAAATTATAGTTTTGATTTAATGCAAGATTTGGAATCATTGTTTGATATGGATCATAACCAGGCATATTGACAGACACTATATATGGTCCGCCAACTCTTAAGCCTACAATGTTATATTTTCCTTTTTTGGAGCTGATAGCACCCGAAACTGTTCCGGTTGGTTCATGCACAACCTTGATTTTAGCAGATACTACGGGCAAGCCTTCAGAATCATACACCGATCCGCTTATCGATGCAGTTGTTACACCCTGAGCATAGGCAAACCCTGAAATTAGAACCATCGCTATAATGGCACTGAATAAACGTTTAAACATGCTATACCTAATATATTATTAATAAAGATTTAGTTGCAATTTAAATAACTAAACTTAATTTTTCCTGAATATATAGTTAAGTTTTGATTTCGAAATGAATTCAATTGTAGATAGTATATTATTACCCATAAACAAACCCTTTTTTTTCAAAAATAAGAAAAAGTAACATGAAAAACATGAATTTCATATTATTTTTTTTATAGGACGATTAAACTTGATAATCATTAAATATTTCGGATCAATAAATATTAGGTAGGATTATTTATAAAAAAGGGCTGCAATCTGCAGCCCTACTCATTTACTATTTCTTCTTTCCTTTTTTGACTTCTGATGGCGCTGAGCCGATCTGCTTGTTTGTAAAAGCTATCTTTTCAGAAT
>CAZBNQ010000224.1:0-5494 GCA_964493035.1 uncultured Hyphomicrobiales bacterium
TCAAGAAGCTGCCATGATATCCGGCGACAAGCCTATTAATGTTGTGTTGCTCAATCCTAGTGCAAGTGATGATGATATTTTTAATAATGATCCTTTTTTGATGAATATTACTCCAATTAATCAATTCCAATCTGAAATTGTTTTTTGTACACCAAAAGAACCAAATTCAACAGGATTTTTAAATCAATATCTTTCAATTATTTATCCTGTTGATAATAATGGTGAATTGTCTGATGATTTTATGTTTGGCGAATATATAAACGGACAATATGTTTGGAAAAAATTAAATATGGTTGGTATAGAAATAGAAAAAATTATTCCTTATCCTATCAATGGTGTTACATATGCTAATAGAGTAATCCAATTAGCAAGAGATGGAGTATATAGAGTAAAAGCTCAACATAAGTTTGCTTGCTATTCTTATGGTTTTAATCCTTTCGATTCTTATGGCTATCCCACTAGCTCAGCATTCAAAGATTTAAGTGTGGATGATGCTTATGCACCAGTTCCGGCATTTAATATCAATTCTAAAGGAGATGTTGTCGGTGCCGAAGTTGTCGATATGCCTAATGATGATAAATTAAGATCCAATCTTTCGGATATATTCCTTATTCCCGAAAAGAGTTCAAACTATCAATTAGAATATACTAAAGTGATTCCCGGAATTGATAGAAAAACTGATTGGAACTTGAAGGTGATTGACAAATCTAAACCTGCAGAGGCTGTTGTATTATTTAGTGATAGATGCGGTAATGACACAGTACTCGTATTTAGTTATAATCCAACAAGTATTAATGACGAAACTAAAACTGATGCAATCAATATCAAACCAAATCCAGCAGATAAAAATATTGAAATCAGTTTGAATGAAATATCGCTTGATGATGAAATTGAATTCAGTATAGTTGATATTAGTGGTAAGTCATTAATCAATGGTGTGTTTAAGAATAAATCTATGAATATTGATGTATCTAATCTTCCGATTGGCGAATACATGTTAATCTTAAACAGCAAAACAAAATCAATTTCTCAAAAATTGATAATAAATAGATAATTGGAATGGTGTAGTGAAATAATATCCTTATCGATGAGTAAATGATTTGAGTAGCGGCATTGAAATAGCCGCTACTTTTGTTATGCATTTCTTGGAATTAGCTTTCTAAAATATGGTTCTAATTTGATGGTGATAACAGCAAAAATCAAACCGGCTATAACATCGACAACATAATGATAGCGCAAATACATTGTAGCGAAAATCAAACTGATGCCAACAACGAAGAATAAGTACTTAAAGCTTGATTTGTTTCTAAAAGCGAGATAAATATTCATTATTGTCATCATCGTATGCCCGCTGGGCATGCAATCACGATTGACCATTGCAGCGGGATTGCCTGCACCAAGAGGAATACCACCACCTGTATTGACAAATTCTCTAAAAATATCGCTTAACCATAGTCCGGGAAGTTCATTGCTAAGATTACTGAAATTATGAAGAGTAAATCTTGGACCAATTGCAGGCAAAATCAGATACAAGAGGTAAGAAATGTAAAATCCAAGCACCATTTTGGCAGCAAAATCATTGAACTCGTTTTCTTTTGATTTAATATGTAATTCAATGCCTTGAATTAAAGGCATAAAAAAGAAAGTCATATACGAAAATTGGAGGTATTCAGTAAGTATAGGATTGGATATTTTATAAAGAGCTTCGGTAGGATTATATCCGAAGATCATTTTATCAAGATTGATCAAGAGATAATCATAATCATGAGGATTAATAACTTTAATATAACTTTGAATTTGGCTATAAATAAGATATACCATAGGCAACAGATATAGCTTGCGGAAAATTTTGAATAATTGGCCGCCATTGAATTTAGAATCAATAGCAGCTACGGAAATGATTGCCAAACCGATAGAGCAATTGAGCCAAATCAAGTCTGCTGCTTTTTCAATCCAAGGATAATATATAATGGCAAAAATAGAATATATTGCTAATATTATTAGAGTATAGACTTCTGCAGTCGAAAGTATATCGCGAAATTTAAAATTAATTAAAGCATTAATATTTTTACTCATTATCCAAACCTGTTTCAATAATTTTAAGCATAATAAAAAAATCGTTTAAGGTTAGTTCTTCAGCTCTTTTGCTCAAAAATTTATATTTATCGTTCAATAAAACAAAAGCAGAAGAATCCTTATTGATAGATTTAGCATCAAAATATTGTTTCAAAGAATTACCAAGCATTTTTCTTCTTTGCGAAAACGATGCTCTGATAAGCTTCATCATTTTATCAAAATGAGAGTATACCTCAGTATCAGAATTTAAATCAAATCTAATGACAGAAGAAGTAACATTAGGACGGGGGAAAAAGGCACCCGAAGGGACGTCGAAAGCGATTTTGGCTTTTCCACACAATTCCATAGCTAATGTCAATATACCATAATCTTTTGTTCGTGGCTTTGCTACCAATCTTTTTGCTACTTCTTTTTGAATCATCAAAACTGATCTATCAATATATTTAGCATTTTTATAAATCCAGAAAAAGATCTCACTTGAAATATTATAAGGAATATTGCCAATAACAGCAACTTTTTCTTTGATATTATTTGAGTGAATATAATTGGGCAAATCAAAATCAAGAATACTAGAATGAATAAGTTCAAAATTGGATCCAAGCTGAGTTGAATATTCGGTTTTTAGATAATCAATAGCCCGCTTGTCAAGTTCGATAGAGCTTAAGAATGGTTTACGATCGAGTATCAAACCTGTAATCGCACCCATACCAGGCCCAATTTCAAATACCTTCTGCCCGTTGATATCACCTAAAGTATCAACAATTTTATTAGCAATATTTTTATCAGTCAAGAAGTTTTGTCCCAAGGACTTTTTGGGAGCAATTTTTTCAGATTTATTTTGATTCATTTAAAATTCCGGATAGTGCATTCCATGTATCTTCAAGCGATATAGAAACAACTTTAATATCGGCGAGAGTAGACATAAAGCTAGTATCGCCACTCCACCTCGGTACAAGATGCAAGTGGAAATGCCCCGGCAAGCCTGCGCCAGAAGACTGACCAATATTAGCACCTATATTGAATCCATGAGGATTATAGATGGTTTTGAGAGCCGATACAACTTTTTGAGCAATTTGCATGATTTCAGTCATTTCGTCCGAATTCAATAATTCGAAATCGCCGATATGACGATATGGAGTTATCATAACATGTCCATTATTATATGGATATTTATTTAAAAGCGCAAAAGAATATTTACCACGAAAAACTACCAATCTTTCTTGATCATTTTCAACATCTTGGGCAGCAGCGCATATAAAGCAATCTTCCTTGCTTTTTTCAATTTCGTCTTTAAAGGTTCCGATATATTGCGACCTCCAAGGTGACCACATAACATCCATTAGAAAACTCCATTTTTACAAAAAATAATGTTCAATTTAGCAATTTTTTAGGAAAAAATTTCATAAATCATTTATTAAGTGTTCAAAACCGAACAATGCTCAAAAACGACGTTCGAAAATGAACGTCGTTCAAAATTGAACGGTAATTAAAATTGAATGCGAAAAATGAAAACATAGAACAGTAGCCAATATGCAGCGAATTTAAAAGTTTGGCATTGTAATTGTATCTATTCATTTGTCTTTGACAATTTGAATGGTAAAATGGAAAGATACATGAACATACTGTTGATTGATGATGATAAAACTTCTTTGGACGTACTACAAGACGTTTTGATGCTGAATGATTTCGATTGTGAATCATATTCAGACCCATACGAAGCTTTGAATTCATTCAAAGAAAAAGAATTTGATGCAGTATTATCGGACTATCTAATGCCAAGACTGAATGGTATTGAATTATTGAAAGAATTGAAAAAAATAAATTCAAAAGCGAAAGTTCTCCTCTACAGTGCTTGTGAAGATGAAAACATTTACCATGAAGCTATTAGACACGGTGCACATGCTTACTTGACTAAACCGATATCATGGACGGATATGGAACGTGTTTTAAAAGAGATGAAAGATTAGGATAAGGGAATTGCTTCATGATGAATGCAATGAAAGGGGTGGTCCAAAAGACTGCCTCTTTTTTTTTATATTTACTTAATTCAGAAAAATACTAAAAACATTTTCTATTTTCATGTTGAGCATATAACCATCGATTCATTGACTATATTTATCTAAATCTACCCTAAAACTTAGAAATTATCATTTGAATATTTATTTACTTATATTTTTTCTGAATATACTATGCAAAGTTATTCTATTATAATTTTACGATCTAAATTAATAAATGTAGAAAAATTCTATAATTAATTGAAAAATCACATGAATATGTTTATATTGTATGGTATAAATTGGGCTGACTACAAATTTTAAAAAATTAATGGTAATTGAAATTTCATTAGCTATTAAGTGAAGAATTTATATAGGTCAAAATTAATCAATGAATTATCTATGTAAAATCAAAAATTGATTTTTGTATGAATTAACAAACATTGGAATAATTAATCAAATGAGAAAAATTATATTATTATTGATGGTTTTTGTATTAACAATTAATGTATATGGAACAGCACAGAAACCGGATATTCTAATTTATGAAAATGACACTTTGAATATATTTACAAACCCTCTAAGTGATTCATCGAGTAAAATTTGTAAGGATGCATCATTTTGCCAAAAAAGGTGTAGAAGTACAAATTGTTGGAGAGGATACGTTGCTACATATAAGATTATCAATAAAAAATTATATTTAATGAATCTGTCGGATTGTTGTGATGGTAAATTGAAGGTTGACTTATCAATCGCCTTTCAAGACAAATATGATAAGAATGGTGTTTTTATAAGTTGGTTCAATGATACAATTTATGCACCAAGAGGAGAAGTAATTTACTATAGTCATATGGGGTACGAAACAGTATATCAAAAAGAGATTAGATTGATTTTAAACAATGGTGTTTTAGTGAAAATTGATACTTTAGATAATTCTAAAACGAAATTAAATTATTATTTTGATGATGAGAAATTAACAAAATATCTTATAGAAAATTCACCTAAAGGCAGTTTTAAAAATTTAAAAAAAGAATTAATTGTATATGTTAAAATATTGTCAAATGAACAAGGAAAGATTAGTTCGGTAGTAATACCTGAAAATTATAAATCTGAATATGATAATGTAATTATTAATACATTACTAAAAATAAGTGATTGGGATATACTATACAGACATGGTAAAACAGCTGAATTACCCTGGTTGTTCCCGTTAAAAATCAATAAGAAGATGATAAATAAGTATAAAAAATGAACTAGAATTTATAATAAAATTCTTTCTGAGTATTGAAAGACGGAGATTATCAATACTATATTCAAAATAAATATTATTTTGTTGAGACAAAATGCAATTTAATGTGTCATTTTTATATTTATGTGTCATTATCAATTTGCTTCGATTATTCAAAGGAGTTACCAGATGAAAC
>CAZBNQ010000225.1:0-5482 GCA_964493035.1 uncultured Hyphomicrobiales bacterium
AGTTATTATTGGAAAAGAAAAATATATCAAATGCTGAATAATCTGGACCATAAAAATTGATTTTATGCCACTTATAGATAAAATCAAATACAAAAACAAAGGATATACCGGAGTCTTTATTGCAGTAGGACCAGCAAGTGGATGAAGAACATATCCCAATCCATTAATCATATTAACTGCTATCTTATAATCTTCTACCAAAGGAACATTAATATTAAAAACTAACGAAACTACAATTTTAATAAATGTAATTATTCCGCTTAAAATTATTATTGTCTTTAAGTTAATATATTTGTTCATATAAGTTGAATATAGAAAAGCCACATTGAGAAATGTGGCAATTTCAAAAATTAATTAGGCTTTTTCATTTTATTTAAAGGTGGCAATACAGCCTGTTCTTTTCTTCTTTGAGGTTCAGGCTCGGGTGCCGGAGCTTGAGGAGTTTCGTCTTCGAATCGATCTTGCACGCCATTGCCTTGCTGGCTTGGCGATAGATTATATGGAGTCCAATTATCAGTCACTACCGAATCTTTTGGATTGAATACAAACTTTTTCTGTTTGTAAGGAAGCAGAGGGTCAGCATAAATCTTTTGCATAATTTTACCCCAAAGCGGAGCAGAAACCCTACCACCATATCCAACTGCACCAAGACAATCGAAAGTAACTTTCAACTCATCAAAACCGACCCATACTCCGCACACCAATTGAGGAGTATAACCAACAAACCAGGCATCAGCAGCATCATTTGTAGTACCTGTTTTGCCCGCAGCATCGATATTTGGCAAAAACCCTTTGATACGACTAGCAGTACCATAATTAACAACGCCTTGCATCATATAAGTCATTTGCTGAGCAATTTCTTTGTCGAATACATCCGTCAATTCTTTAGACAGCTTCCTTTCGGAAATTACTTCACCGGTCGGAGCTTCAATTCTTGTATATGCATATGGATTGATATGCACACCATTGAATGCAAAAGTACCATAAGCAGAAGTTAATTCCAAAGGATCAACTTCGCCACCCGCACCTAAAGATAAAGCAGGAACAGCTTTGAGATTGGACTGAATACCCATGCGTTTTGCTAATGAAACAACATCGCTTGGAGTAGTATGCTCAGTTATTAGTCTTGCCGATACTGTATTTATCGATCGAGTAAGAGCAGAGCTAAGAGTAACCATTGTTTCTCCGTCTTCGCATCCTCCACCTTTAGGACTCCAGACTTCTCCACTACCCAAAGTATATGAGAAAGGACCGCAATTAATTTTACTCATAGGAGTAAGCCCTTTCATCAATGCTGAAGCATATACGAATGGCTTAAATGAAGAGCCCGGTTGACGTTTGATTTGCACTGCATGATTTAATGAATATTTCCCGTCTGGATTTTCCTGCATAAATTTTGGAGAAGCACCAGCCATTGCAAGTATTGCTCCAGAAGCAGGATCTAATACAACAACACCACACTGAACAGTAGTTGCGGCATTTTTGACAGAATCAATAAATCTTTGATTATATTTATATTTAGAAGCTATTCTAAACTTTTCACCTTCGTCTGCAGCTTTATAATCTGCTCTGTTTTTTATTGCTTTATCTAATAATCTATTTAGCAGCTCTTGATTATTTCTCCAAGACCAATTTTCGATAAACATTTTTTGAATTTCAGGCATATATTCTTCCAGAGCTTCATTCAAATGTTTTTGGATTCTTGAATCGATAGTTGTATAAATAACTAACCCATCTCTATATAGATCATACTCACTTAGTTTATTTTCTTTGCTCAAATTCTGGCGAATCATCTCGACAAAATGAGGAGCAATTCCAGCTTTAGTATTTTCACCAAAAGCTTTTTTTCTATCAGCAGTAGCAAATACTAGTGGTTCATTTAGCGAAGCATTAAATTTTGAATTTGAAATAAATTCTTCATCATACATTAATCTTAGCACTAAATTTCTTCTCTGGAGAGCATCGTCATAATTATCTCGTCTATTATAATATTCAGGTTTCTTTAGCAAACCAACTAAGAATGCACACTCAGCGGTAGTAAGTTCTTTGGGGTCTTTGCCAAAATAAACTTTAGCAGCAACTTGCAATCCAAACGACCCACGGCCGAAAGCCATAGTATTAGTATATAGTTCAATAATTTCTTCTTTTGTATATGTTTTTTCGATTTGAATAGCAGTAATAGCCTCGCGAATTTTTCTATCCATAGTGGATTCACGATTTAAATACAAGTTGCGAGCTACCTGCATAGTGAGAGTAGAAGCGCCTTCTTTAGCATGACCGGCGAATATATTTTTTACAAACGCATTAAATACTCTGCCAGTATGCACACCCCAATGATCATAGAATTTCCTATCTTCAGTAGCGATCAATGCATTCACAAAATCCTTTGGTATGTCCTTAAAAGTGAGTGGCACTCTGCGCTCAATAAAGAAATGATCCAACAATTCACCATCAGCACTATAGATACGAGTAGCAAGCTTTTGCCTTGGATTTTCCAATTGTTCCAGACTCGGCAAACTATCTGCAATCACAACAGATACATAAAATGCAATTGCAGCAATTCCTATAACTGTTGCTGCCGATAATGCTATTAATAATTGTAATGGTTTCATATTTTCAATTTTGCTTTTCAAAAAAAAGAAAAATTAAAAAAAATAATCCTTATCGAAAAATTAATTATATGATTTGATACAATTTTGTATTAATAGTTATATACTTCTAATAATTTGTCAAATAATTGCAGAATTCGACACAAAATGCATTTTTTCGGCACGCTATTTGTTATTGTTTATTTGTTAAATATTGATTTTAAATTTGGGGGAAAAATGCAAATTTTAACAAACAACAAAAAAGTAAATATAATGCTGCTTTCAGCAGTTGGACTAATCGTTATCGGCATGTTGTCGTCTTTTGTAAACAGAATGATTATTGCTCCGCCGGTCGATCCGAATATTGACAGCAGCATTACAAAAAATACTCATGAGGAAGTAATTCAAGTTAATGTCTTGAATGCTTGCGGCAAAAAAGGTTTAGCCGCAAAAGCTAAGGAATTTTTGAGATCTAGAGGCTTTGATGTTGTCGAAATTGGAAATTTTGAAAAACCTATGCAAAAATCTGTGATTATTGACAGACTCGGGGATATTAATTCTGCTAAAAAAGTTGCTTATGCTCTTGGCATACAAGATACTTTGATTCAAAAACAAGTCGATTCTACTCTTTACTTGAGATCGACTATCGTTATCGGAGATGATTTTGCAATTTTAAAACCTTTTAAATAGAATCTCACACATGGTACCTCAAATATACCATATTCACCCGAGATGTAGAATTTCGGGTTTTTTATTTAGGAAAGGACTCTTATGAAAAATATTATACTTGTTTTATTATTCGCTTTTGTTTTCGGCTTGAATGCCCAAGAAATTGCTTCTAATTTCGAAAATGTTGTTTTCGACGTTAGCAAAAAAACTAAATTGAAGCTCGTTCAAAACAATGATTCTATTTTTAGTATTGTGCTTTTTAATAAAAAAGATATTTTGTCTGTGAAAAAACAAAAAGGCACTCCTTTTAGATTCTTCTTCGAAGATATTAATGGCGACTCCGTTAAAGATATTATTGTTGGTCTTAATAATCCTAATTATAAAAAAATTCAGAAAAGACTTGTCTGCTACAAAATTGTCCAAAATACTATTAAAAAAATGTGGGTTGGTACTTATTTAGGCTTAAATATGCAAGATTTTCGTATCATTGATTATAATAATTGGAAAGCTATAAAAACACTTGAAAAATTCAATCAAAATTCATATATTGTAGCAATTTACGTTTGGAACGGCTTCGGTTTCCGTTTGATTAAAAGACTCGAAGATAAAGTTCCTTACAAAAAAGCTTTCGAAACTTATATGAATTAACATTATGAAAAAAATTCTTCTTTCAATGGCTTTATTCTTTATTGCCTCTTTTGATTTATATCCTCAGTTTTGGGTGGATATACCGGAGTATGATGACTTTATCCTACAAAATATTGTCACTACTGATGTGAAATATAAAAATCTGCATTCTACTTTCCTCAAATCTAAAGATTTTAGTATTAGATATTTTAAATCGAAAAATTCTTCCAAATTTGACCTTAATACTAATATTGATACTCTTCCCTATTATAAACTTAGATTATTGAAATATGAGTTCTTTGCCAGAAAAGGCTATGTTTTCTACGAAGCTTGTTTGAGAAACCATTTTTGCAATACTGATTGGTTTACTCCTATCTATTGGGATAGTACATATAAAATTTATGTCAATAAGCAGGAACAAAATTTCCTTGTTAGGGTTGCTGCTCGTCAAAAAGAACTTCTCAAACAAAATGTTATTCTAAAAAATAACACTCAAATTGCTAATAAAAATAATATTGTCAATCTTGACTTCTTTAAAACAAATAATATAGATTTAGAGAATTTGATTAATTATGGTTTCATTATTGATAAAAAAGTAATTTCTGATATTTATCAAGCTTATGAATACAATAACTACAACAACGTTCCAATCTTTATTACTACAGATTCTTATCTTTCGTTAATGTATGATTATTTTAACAAAGTATTGACTACTAATGAAGGATATATATTTAATAATAAACTACAAAGAATTTGTCTTAGTTTATATAATGAAAACAAAAAATATACTTTGGCTAAGGATTCATTAACCAGAGAAGCAGCCAAATTCAATACCAGCTTCTTTAAAATTGCATTGAGCCTTATCGACTCAAACTTTTCGGTGAATAATCCTTTGAATACAATCGAAAATGAAATTTTATCCGACATATATGACTGCAAAAAAATAATTGAAAAAGATCCAAATCTCTTCAACATGAGAATTGATTATACTTTATTCAAAACCAGAGGCAAATATACAAAACTTGAATGCCTTTCTCGGTATTTTAGATTGTTTAAGTGGCTAAGTAATGTAGCTTTCCCATTGGATAATGACATGGCATTGTTGTGTCAAATTATTAATGCTCATTCAATCGAAAATATTAAATTAAATAACATATCAATTAAATCAGACTTCTCAGAATTCATCGAGTCTATTAGATATTTTGTTGGTATCGAATCTAATTATTCAACAAATGACATTATTAATTACTTAAATACAGACCAGAATTCATTCAATCCGGATTCTAACAAGCATAATTTAATTGCAAATACTAGAAAGCACCTTGCAAATAAAAACATGAAAATTTTGCAAGGCAGTGGATTAGTCGATAAGCAGCTACGTTGCTTTTTCATTCCCGAAGCCTATACACCAGATGCAGAAATATTCGGCAAATTAGTAAATATGCAAAACACTGAAAGACGTGATTTCCCAAAATCTCTAGATGTATTTGCAGCTACCGGTTCAAAACAAGCCGAAGATATTCTAATTGGATTCTATAAGGAAGATAAAAACTGGAAAAACTATTATCCAATTCTAAAATCACTTCAAAGCGATTTTT
>CAZBNQ010000226.1:0-5474 GCA_964493035.1 uncultured Hyphomicrobiales bacterium
GCCTGTTGTTATTGCTATTGAAAAATTCAAAATTAATGTAAGAACATCTTGAATTCTATGAATATTAAAAGTAAATAAAGGAGGAATAAAGAAAAAATTCCATAAAACAGAAGTCAAAATTGAATTTATTATTATCGATGTTCGACCCGCATAAAATGACATTAATAGTAAGTTTAATAAAAGTAGTAATCCGACAGATTGATAGCCAATAAAATTGCTAAATGGAAAACAAATTGCTGAAATTGAAAATACGGATAATATGGAGAGCATAAGTTCTTTTTTTTGAATATTCCATTTATTCATCCTAGTTTTAACTTTTTTTAATTCTTGGTTATTATTTGGGCGTACAAGAGTAATATTGATTTCTTTACTTCTATTTATCAAATCATCAATGAAATTGTTCCTTTTTAAATAATTAAACAAATTATATTTTTTGGGCTTTCCAATTACAATTTGACTTACATTAAAGTTTCTAGCTATTTTCAACAAACCATCAACTAGATTAGTATCAGCAGTTGTTATTACTTCCGCACCAAGTTCTTTAGCTAATCTTAAATTTTTATCTAATTGGTCTTCGTCATTTTTATTGAGTGAAGTACCTGTATTAATATACACAGCATACCATTTTATTTTTAAAATATACGATAATCTTCGACCAATTCTAACTAATTCAGAAGAGAATGGACTTGGACCAACAGCTACTAACAATTTATCATTCGACTTCCAAATTTCTTTAATACTCTGCTCACGCTTGTAATCTATCAAATCGCTATCTACCTTATCAGCAGTCAATCTTAAAGCCATCTCCCTTAATGAGATTAAATTACCTTCTCTGAAAAAATTCGAAGATGCGATTTTTGCTTTTTCTGGAATATATACTTTGCCTTCTTTTAGCCTAAATAATATTTCATCTATTGGTATATCTATTAATTCAATATAATCAGCCATCTCAATGATTGAATCTGGGACAGTTTCTTGAATATTGATTCCGGTAATTTGCTCAACGATTTCTTTCCTACTTTCGACATGTTGAATGTTTAATGTGGTCATTACATTAATTCCATTTTCTAGAAGTTCAATAACATCCAAATATCTCTTAGTATGCTTGCTACCGGGAATGTTTGTGTGGGCTAACTCATCTAATAACACATATTCAGGCTTTAGTTGGATAGCTTTATCCAAATTAAATTCTTCGAAAGATACTCCTTTGTAAATAATTTTTGATTTGGGCAATAAATTCAGCCCCTCGAGCAACTTTTCTGTCTCAATTCTACCATGAGTTTCGACTAAGCCTACTAATACGTTTTTTGATGAAATCAATAACTGATGCGCTTCTTGCAACATGGCATAAGTTTTACCAACACCAGCACACATGCCAAGGAAAATTTTAAGTTTGCCTTTGAACTTTTTTTGTTCATCACTTTTTATATTTTCTAATAACTCTTCAGGAGTAGCCACTTTATATCTCCATTAGTTTTAAATTCAATTTTAAAACGTTTATTTTTTTTTGCCCACCAATTATCAAATCATTAGATTCTAAAGACGAATTTATTAGTTCTAAAAGTTTCTTTTTTTGATTATCATTGAAATTTCTATATTTACACACTCTTTCAATTTGAAAATATGCTGCTTCGGGTGAAATATGAGGATCAACCCCGCTTCCAGATGCAAAAATCAAATCTATTGGAATCGATTTCAAATTTAAATTTGAATGATATTTTTTAATAGTATCCACTCGTTTTTCTATTAATATTTTTAGTTTTTCACCTATTGGATTCATATTGCTTGCTCCTGATGGATAAGGATTATTATCAATTGCAGAAGGTCTTCCCCAGAAAAATTCTGGCGAATTAAATTTTTGCCCAATTAATTCAGAGCCCATACAATTTCCATTCTTATAAATTAATGATCCATTAGCTTTTTCATTAAAAAACAACTGAGCGAATGCTGTTATTGACAAAGGATATAATATTCCTGTTATAAAAGTAAGGGCAATAAACAACTTGAGACTAATAAATATATTTTTCATTTGATTACTCCATTTATATAAGATTGAAAAGATTTAGGATAATATCAATTAATTTAATTCCTAGAAATGGAATTATTAATCCACCTAAACCATAAATTAATATATTCTTCTGAAGTACTTTATTAGCACTTTCAGCTTTATAGTTTACACCTTTTAAAGCTAATGGAATCAATGCAATAATAATTAGAGCATTAAAAATAATACTGCTCAATATTGCACTTTCTGGGCTTTCAAGTCCCATAAAATTCAAAGTCGATAAAACTCCTTTTTCTGAATTTACAGCATAAAGTGACACAAAAATTGCAGGTAGTATAGCAAAATACTTTGCAACATCATTTGCTATACTAAACGTTGTTAATGCCCCGCGTGTCATAAGTAATTGCTTCCCGATTTCTACAACATCAATCAATTTAGTTGGATTGCTATCCAAGTCAACCATATTTCCAGCTTCACGAGCAGCCTGAGTTCCGGTATTCATAGCAACTCCAACATCGGCTTGAGCAAGAGCAGGAGCATCATTTGTACCATCACCTATCATAGCAACAAGTTTTCCTTTAGCCTGTTCTTCTTTAATTCTCATAAGTTTATCTTCTGGCGAAGCTTCTGCGATGAAGTCATCAACTCCAGCCTCTGCTGCTATTGCAACTGCTGTCATAGGATTATCTCCAGTTATCATTACTGTTGTAATTCCCATTCTTCTTAATTGCTCAAACCTTTCTTTAATACCACTTTTAACAATATCTTTTAATTTTATTATTCCAAGCACTTTGTTGTTTTCACATACAACTAATGGAGTTGAGCCTTCCTTTGCAACTTGTTCAACTATAGAATCAACTTCTTTTGAAAAATCTCCTCCATTTTCATTAACATACTGTTTGATTGCTGAACTTGCTCCTTTACGAATTTGCTTCATTAAATTATCTTCTAGAATGTCTATTCCGCTCATTTTTGTTTGTGCTGAAAATTCTATGAACTTAAAATTACTTGGATCAAAATGTTTGGGTTTTATAGAAAAGTGATCTTTAGCAAAAATCACAATAGATCTTCCTTCTGGAGTTTCATCAGCTAATGAAGATAAATACGCAACTTCAGCAAGAATACTTATATCAACTTTATTTACCGGTATAAATTCTGTTGCCATTCGATTTCCAAGGGTGATAGTACCAGTTTTATCCAATAGAAGTACATCTACATCGCCAGCTGCTTCAACTGCTTTTCCGCTTTTAGCAATTATATTTCTTTTTGTTAATCTATCAATTCCACTTATTCCAATTGCAGACAACAAGCCTCCAATTGTAGTAGGAATCAAGCATACTAATAATGAAATAAGTACAGGTATAGTGATTGTTGATGTATTATTAGAAGAAAATTTAAGTGCATATAATTCAAATGGTTTCAAAGTAACAACTGCTAACAAAAATATAATTGTCATTCCACTCAAAAGAATTGTTAAAGCTATTTCATTAGGTGTTTTTTGCCTTTTTGCACCTTCCACAAGTGCAATCATTTTATCAAGAAATGTATCACCTGCTTTAGAAGTAATCCTCACGATTATTTTGTCACTGATTACTTTTGTGCCACCAGTGACTGCACTTCTATCACCTCCACTTTCACGAATTACTGGTGCAGATTCTCCTGTTATTGCCGATTCATCTACACTTGCAATACCTTCAATCACTTCTCCATCCCCAGGAATAGTATCACCAGCCTCACATATCACTAAGTCATTTATATTTAATTCGGTTGAATTAACTTTAATTTCAGAATTACCCTTAATTAACCTTGCATAAGTATTAGTCCTCATTTTCTTTAGTGATTGAGCTTGAGCTTTACCTCTACCTTCTGCAATTGCTTCAGAAAAATTAGCAAACAATACAGTAAACCACAACCAAATTGATAATTGTAAATTAAAGCCTGAAAACTGGTTCAATGTTATCATAGTTGTAACAACTGATCCGATGAAAACAATAAACATTACAGGATTGTTGATTTGCTTCCTAGGATTTAATTTTTTGAAAGAATCAATGATAGCTTTCAAAATCAAATCTTTACTTAATATTGCATTTGTATTATTCATATTGCTGTTTTCCTAACTAATTTAATACGTTTGTTAAATGCTCTAATATTGGGCCTAATGAAAGTGCAGGCAAGAAAGTTAATGCACCAACAATTAGAATAACTGAAAAAAGTAAGAATCCAAAGAGAACATTATCAGTTCTAAAAGTTCCTTGACTATTTGGTGTGATATTTTTGATTGATAATGAACCTGCAATTGCCATTACCGGTATTATTATAGCAAAACGGCCAAGTAGCATCCCAATTCCAATCATGATATTGTAGAAAGGAGTATTAGTACTTAACCCAGCAAATGCACTTCCATTATTTCCGGCAGCAGAACTAAAAGCATATATGATTTCTGAAAATCCATGTGCACCACTTTCAAAAATTCTTGAATTGCCTTCTGGCATCATAAGGGCTATTGACGAAAATACCAGAATCACAAAACTTGGTGCTATAATAGCAATAATAGCCATTTGAACTTCTTTAGCTTGAATTTTTTTCCCTAAATATTCAGGCGTTCGTCCAATCATCAATCCAGCTATAAATACAGTCAGAATTATAAAAACGAGCATTCCGTACATACCCGCACCAACACCTCCAAATATTACCTCACCTGTCATCATATTCAACATAGCAACTAAACCGGAAAGTGGCATTAATGACTCGTGCATGGCATTTACAGAACCATTTGATGCAGCTGTTGTTGCTGTTGACCATATTACACTATTTGTTATACCAAACCTTGTTTCTTTGCCTTCCATATTGGCTGATATGTTAAGATTTGAATTCATTGAATATTCTGAGTATAACGAAACTGATAGTCCGATGATCAATAATATCAACATTACTGAAAATATCGTCCAAGCTTGGCGAGTTGAACCTACAATTTTTCCAAATGTAAATGTTAGAGCAGCAGGTACCAAGAGAATAGACAACATCTGAAGAAAATTTGATAATGCTGTAGGATTTTCTAATGGGAAAGAAGAATTTGTTCCAAAAAAACCACCACCATTAGTTCCCAATTGTTTGATTGCTATTTGAGATGCAGTCATACCTCCCGGTATTATCTGTTTAAACCCTTCCAAAGTTACAACTTCACTATATTGATTTATATTTTGCACGACTCCCTGAGATATCAAAATAATTGCTAAAATGGCACTTAATGGCAATAGTATAAATAGAGTCGATCTTGTAATATCTTTCCAAAAGTTTCCTAAGTTTTTTGTTTGCTTATTTCTAATCCCTCTTGATATTGCTAGGAATACAGCTATACCAGTTGCTGCACTTAAGAAGTTTTGAACAGTCAAGCCAATTGCTTGAATAAAATAACTTAAAGTATTTTCTCCTGAATACGATTGCCAATTTGTATTTGTCATAAAACTTA
>CAZBNQ010000227.1:0-5444 GCA_964493035.1 uncultured Hyphomicrobiales bacterium
AGGAACATAATAGCGAGTTTCTTTAGGAAGTTTATTCATGATATCCCAGAAACTAGGTTTTTCTTTGCCAGATTTTCTAATAGCGCGCTTAACACAACCAAGCCCGCAATTATAAGCGGCAAGAGCCAGATGCCAATCTCCGAGATCATGATAAAGATCTCTAAGGAATCTCATAGCAGCACGAGTAGATTTTTCAGGATCTCTGCGTTCGTCTACCCAATAGGAATCATTAGTATTAAGTCCGTAATCTTTGCCGGTTTCGCGCATAAACTGCCAAAGACCAATAGCATTAGCTTTGGAGATATTATCAGGACGCAATCCGGATTCGATCATAGACAAATAAATAATTTCTTCAGGCATGCCTTCGTTTTCTACAATTCTTTTCATCATGGGGAACCACTTAGTACTGCGTTCGAGCCATTTAGTAAAGAATTTTTTACCTTGACCATTAGTCAAGAAATTAATATTTTTTTGAACTTGCTCATTTTCAGTCATCGGGATAGTAAGTTGTGCGGGGGGAGCAAACTTAGATTTGAGTGTATCCTTTTTGACGGCAGCGACACCTGCGCTGGCAGGCATTTTTTCGATTTCTTGGAATAATTTGTCGCGGATTATAAAAAGGGAGGCGTTTTCGTCTAATGCACTAATATTCTTAATATTAGTTTCATAATCCTCGATAATCGATTTTGCAAGATCTGTAAAATCTTCGTTGCGCTCGATATTTGGATAACTCACGAGCTTGTTCAAAGTTTCGATAGCTGATTCGAAATATTTTGCAGCAGAATTAGTATCATGCTTTTGAATAAGAATCAAAGCTTGAAGATACTTTTGTCTGGAGCTTTCCAAAATTGGCAAAATACTCTCATCTGTCATGTTTTTGGGACTTTTGTTCCCATCGAGCTCAGAATATTGGTCTTTATACTGCTTCTTTTGTTTGCTTTGTTGGTATTCGTATTGTCGCTTTGATTGTTGCGCTGCTACCTCAATACCAATACCACTCGCAATCATTAATACTGCAATTAGGACTGCAATTATTACTGCTCGTTCGCGTTTCGTAATAAAATTCATCTAACCTCCGGTTTGATGGCAAATAATATAATATTTCTATTATATACTATGACATATTATAAATATGCCATGCCGGTTCTAAAAAAAATTAACTTTTCCCCAAAACTAAATAATTAATTTTCCACAATGTAAAAATATTTTCGTACAAATATATTAAAATAACGTTAAAATCTGCTCATAAACGAAAATTTCAAAAATGAATTTTATTATTTTTCGAAATTTTTATCGAAATTTTCTCAATATATTTATTTATTAATCCCCGAAATCTACCATTATTACTTAATTTACAAAAATTGCCGTTTTGTGTGAAAAAAATTACACAGTCGAACTAACCGAAAATGAAAAATGTATTAATTTTGGTTAATATCGTTTTATTGCTATTTTTGTTACTTTACAAATTCAATATTTGTAAAATAAAAATTTGTTGTTTAATATTATTTACTTTTAAAAATCTTTTTTAGAAAAACAATGGATAATAATTTAGTTGAGAAATTAAAGCAGGAAAATGCTTTATTGAAGGAAAAGCTCGAGAAGAAGGAGATAGAAGTAACCGAAATACTCCGATATTCGGATATGGCTATCGTTGAAACTAAGGATGATATGAGAATTCTCAATACTTATGGCGAGATTGAAAATATTTTTACCGGTGGTATTAAACATGTGGAGAGAGGAAATAATTTACTTAAAGTCATATATAAAACTACAAATAACACTAAGATATCAGAAAGCGATTTAGTTCAGCAAAATGATGCCGGTACTTATGTTGAAGATGCTGTGAGAAGATTTGTTGAAGGTACTATCGAAGAAAAACTATTTAGAATAGTTGGCGAAAAGCCTGATGGTGAGATTTTTCTCCTTAATTGGAGAATTAGAAGAATGGAAAGAAGTTTTCTATCGTATTTTAAAATGGTTCCTACTAATTCTATTATTGAAGCTAGTCAGGATAAATTTAAAAGAGAAGTTGAATTTACTAAATTCTTGATGAGAAGCACTTTAAATCTTTTTTCTGATGGTGCAATTATTCTTGATTTGCAGAATAAAATTACTTATATGAATGGTACTGCTAAAATGTTTTTTGTGGTCAATAGTAATAAGCTTTTGCAAAATGCTCAGTTCGAAGGCAGATTTTTTCAGGAATTATTGGTAATTGATTCTGCTGATGAAATTAAGAAAAAACTTGATGCTCTAAAACAAGTTATTGTTTCTAAGCAGCCTCAAAGTATTGTTAGGAAAATCAATGATAGAGATGTGATGTTTAAGATATATCCATTTTTTGATGAAAATGGATTTGTTGCTGGTACTATTACTATCATCAAAGAAAATTTCGATTTATTGAGTGATGATAGAAATAAAGCTTATGAAGAGCAAAAGAAAATGATGACTGCTTTGCAACAAATTTCTAAAAAGGCTAAGGAATTAACTCAAAAGAATAATGAGCTCGAAGCAAATCAAAAATGGTTGATGAAGTCTAATCAGGATTATCTTACTAACTTGAGATCGATCTATTCAATAATCGATTCATTGCCTATTGCTGTTTGTGTGCTTTCTTATCCTTCGCAAAAGATTGATTACGTTAATAAATATTACGAAATAAAATTTTCAAAATCTAAGGATGATATTAAAGGCAGAACCGACGAAGAATACATGAGTATTGATGATGCAGTTGTTTTTAAATCCAAAAATTATGAAACTGTTGAAACTAATGATACTGTGAATGTATCAACGCCAAACTATTTTGCAAAGCAGATTTCATTGTTAAATCAAGCAGGAAAACCATCTCAAATTGTCAGGATAATTATGTAGTGTTTGTTGAATTATAAAGAGATAAATACTTAATAATAAAATTTATTTAATCAAAGTCTATATAATATCATCTAAATTTCGTAATTTTGGATGATATTTTTTTTTAATTTTTGCGATTGTTATGGCTATTAGAATATTTGTTACCGGTGGTACTTTCGATAAAGAGTACAATGAGTTGAACGGACAGTTGTATTTCAAAGATACACATCTTCATGAGATGTTGAAACTCGGCAGAGCAAAAGTGCCTGTTGAAATTAGAACATTAATGATGATTGATTCTGTTGAATTGACTGATGCAGATAGAGAGTTAATTGCTCTTAATTGCTTAAAAGCTGACGAAAATAAGATTATTGTTACTCATGGTACTGATACTATGGTCGAAACAGCAAAAGTAATTGCTGAAAAAGTAAAAGACAAGACAATAGTACTAACTGGAGCAATGATTCCATATAAATTTGGCAGTAGCGACGGATTGTTTAATTTAGGTTCAGCAATAGCATTTGTTCAGACTTTAGCTCCGGGTGTTTATATTTCTATGAACGGAAGAATTTTTACTTGGGATAATTGCAGAAAAAACCGAGAAGTCGGCGAATTTGAAGAAATTAGATAAAATCATACAAACTATGCATTGAGTAATTAAAGGACTGAGTTCAATATTTAACTCAGTCCTTTAATATTTAATATATATTTTATAAAATATATCCAAAAAGAGCATCAATAACAAGTATTGAGGCAGCCGAAAGAGTGAAAGCTCTAACAGTACTATTGCCAACACCTTCGGCACCACCACTAGTCGAAAATCCTACATGAACGCCAATCAGTGCAGTAACACCGCCAAAAACAAAAGATTTGAACAAGCCGAAGAATACTTCATCCATTTGAAAAAATCTAACAACTGAATCAAAAAATACTGAAGATGAAAAATCAAATTTGATCATTGTAAGTAAAAAACCACCAGCCAAAGCCACTGCATTCGAAAATACTGCAAGAATAGGCATCATAGTGAGTGTAGCCAAAGCGCGAGGCATGCTTAAAAATCTATTTTTATCTATAGCCATCATTTCTAGCGCATCAATTTGCTCAGTAACGTTCATAGTCCCAATTTGGGCTGCCATAGATCCACCAACTCTACCGGCAATAACTAATGCAGTAAGCACCGGAGTAAGCTCTTGAAAAACTACTGTTGCAATTGAAGATCCAATAAATGGTCGAGCAATTGCAATAAGATTAAATTTCTCGAATAGGCTGGTTGCTTGCAATGCAGCGATGGCACCGGTGAAAGCTCCGATAAGTATAACCAGTGGTAAGGAATCAGCTCCAATTATTGCCATTTGCTCAAATACTAATTTTCTATCTTTAATTGCTCTTGGAAAATACTTAAGAGTATAGAATGCTAATTGAATTATCTGTCCAAATTCTGCAAAAAAATTGATAATCTTTCGTCCAAGCTTTCCAAATAGATCTAACATTTATTCACCTATTATGTTTTTCTTTTCTCAAAAATAACAAGAAACCATCAATAAAATTATAAATAATTTTTTTGAGACTTTTTTATATTTTGTGTGTTATTAATAATATCCTTTATGTATTATTGAGTAGAAAGTGGAATTCCCACTCGTAATAAAACCGCCTTTTGGCGAAGGCGGTTTTTAATTATAAGGAGTCTTATGAAGATAATTTTAACTTCGTTTATTTTTATTTTTCTTTTTTTCAATCTTTCAAGGTCGCAACCAAAAGACCCTATTGATGTATTTTTCCAAATGAATGTAGATATCGATTCGAGTAATTCTCCTAAAGTACTGCTTAGCTGGGAAAAAAATTCGAAATCGCAAGAATATATTATTGATGGTAGAATTATTGACAATCCTTTGTTTACGAGGTATTATAAAAATTATAACCAAAACATGAGCAATTTTGAAGTTCCAATTGAAAAAGGTAAAATATATGAATTTACTTACGAAAATTATTTAAAAACCCACTCCCAATTTGGATCTATTTGCGTTGGTTATGATATTCCTGTTAATGATAATAGGGGAGTGCTTCAATTATTAGTAGATTCGACAATTTATGAACCTTTGAAATTTGAGATTGATAGATTATCAAGAGATATAATTGGTGATGGATATAAACTTATTTTAACTTTAGTACCAAGAGCAGAAAATTTTGATTTTGATAAAGTACAAATTGTAAAAAATTTAGTTAAAAAAGAATATGATAAATATAAAAGCAATTTTAGGGGAATATTCTTATTAGGTAGAGTACCGGTACCATATTCAGGATTTACAACATTTGATGGTCACAGACCAAATCATGTTGGGGCATGGGGATGCGACGGATACTATGCCGAATATGGCACTGAGTGGATCGATACAAGCAGTTATGATAACTCGGCCGATTCCATTAGACAGTATAATTTGAGGGCTGATGGCAAGTTTGATAATAACTTTTTTCAGACTGATGTAGATTTTATGTTCGGTAGAGTTGATATGTATAATCTTCCTGCATATAAAATCTACATAAGTTTGATAATAACTTTTTTCAGACTGATGTAGATTTTATGTTCGGTAGAGTTG
>CAZBNQ010000228.1:0-5431 GCA_964493035.1 uncultured Hyphomicrobiales bacterium
AGCAAACTATACTGTCCTATTGTTTTTCATTGCTTTTAACTTATTGTACTTAATTCTGTTCATTTTAGAATTTATAGATTATGCCAAGAGAAAACCCCAAACCATGATAAGAGTAATCATCACCAATAAGCTTATCAATATTTAAATTATAAGATAATTTTGGTAAAGCATAAATATCTTTGTCAGGATGTAGAGGGAGTATCGAAACTACAGAGATGAATGAATTCATCATAATCGATTTTGATTCAGGAATTTCTCCACTATATAGCTTCATCAATTTTTTATTATTTTCTTTAAAAACTAAATAAGAAGGTGAAATAATTCTATCATGAACCTCCAGATCTGAATTTAAATAGAATAGTGGCTCAAAACCAAGCTCAAATCTAAAAAATTTATTAGGATAATAAGCTGCGACTATTGGTACTGATAAATAATTTGCATAACCAGAGCAACTCATTTTAAATTTAGCTTCAACCAAAGAATCTAATCTACTGTATTTCCTTGTTTCTTCTTTTAAAAACTCAAAGAATTGTCGCTCTAATCCAATCCCCAAACAAAATGAAAAGTTTTGATTATATTCATATTCATAGTGAATTTTATATTTTAAAACATTACCTGAACCAGAATTGAATGAATTAGCAAAGGATCCTATCACTTTATCATTTTTCATAAATTGATAACTAGCAACAACATTAGTAATATCAGCCGATATTGCAAAATCTTGAGACTTGAGCACATAGCATGCTAGAATCATGAAAACGAGAATCAGTTTTTTCATTCAATCAATAATTAATTAATATATTATCCAAAACCTTTTTTGTGCTACAAATTAAATAAAAATTTTTAATCTGAGTAGCCTAAAAAGCTAATTTAGTGAATAAAACAAAATAATATTGTTTTGTTTTTTATTTGAATAAATACTAACTTGCATTTTTGGGAACTAAATATAAACTATAAAAATGGCGAAGAATAACAAAGAAGAATATAATTTGTTGGAGCTTACTCCAATCAGAAATTACGAGCATGAATCAAAGGAAAACGGACTGATAAATATATTAGTACCAAAATTCAAGAATAGTTTTCTCAAAAGATTGATTCCAAGCAGCAAAAGTCAATTCATCAGAGCAAATCTTGATGAGCTTGGCACTTGCACTTGGTTAGCAATGGATGGCAATAATAATGTATCTAAAATTGCAGATATTGTCCGAGAAAAATTTGGAATAAAAGCTGAACCAATATATGACAGGTTAAAAGTTTTTATGCTACAATTGGAAAGAAACGGTTTTATATATTTTAAAGAATTAAAAAGGTGATAAAATGGCAAAAGTATTAGCCGGTTTGCAACCACAAAAAGTATGGGAATATTTTGAAGAAATTACTCAAATACCTCACCCATCAAAAAAAGAAGAAAAAATCAGACAATATGTTATTGACTGGGCAAAAGCAAAAGGTTTCGAATGTAAAAGCGATGCTTTAGGCAATGTTGTTGTTAGAAAACCAGCTACTCCAGGCATGGAAAACCGCACTCCTATCTGTATTCAAGGTCATTTGGATATGGTTTGCGAAAAAAATAGTGATGTCGAATTCGACTTTGATAATCAAGGTTTAAATATATTTATCGATGGTGAATGGGTTAAGGCTCAAGGTACTACTTTAGGTGCTGATAACGGTATCGGTATTGCTATGGGTATGGCTTTGATGGATTCAAACGAAGCTCATCCTGCATTAGAAATTCTTTGCACTTTGGATGAAGAAACTGGCTTGACAGGCGCTATCCAATTAGGCACTGATTTATTGAATGCTAAAATTCTTCTTAACTTAGACTCAGAAGAAGATGGTGCTTTCACTATCGGTTGTGCTGGTGGTCTTAATACTTCTGGTACTTATAAATACGAAGCTGCTCCTGTACCAGCTGATTCTTGTGCTTACAAAATCTCTGTCAAAGGTCTTCGTGGCGGCCACTCTGGTATCGAAATTCATGATGGTAGAGGCAATGCTGCTAAATTCTTAACAAGAATTATTTATAATTTGATGAACAAAATGAATATTCGTTTGTCATCATTCACTAGCGGCAACAAACACAATGCTATTCCTCGCGAAGCTTTTGGTATAGTTGCTGTTCCTAACGCTGCAAAAGCTGATTTTGAAAAATATATTGCTGAATTTGATGCAATGGTCAAAAAAGAATTTGCTACAAAAGAACCAAATTTGACTGTATTTACTGAATCAGTTGATATGCCAAACAGAGTTATGACTGATGAATTCCAAAAACGCCTTATCTGGTCATTCTATGCTATGCCACATGGTGTTATTCGCATGAGTCCGGATATCGCCGGTTTGGTTCAAACTTCGACAAACTTTGCAGTGATTGAAACTCGCGAAAACGAAGTTTACGTTCTTACTAGCCAACGCAGCTCAGTCGAATCAGAAAAACGCAATGTCGAAGGCAAGGTTCGTTGTGCTTTCGAATTGGGCGGCGCTGTTGTTAAATCTGGCGATGGCTATCCTGCTTGGGAACCAAACGTAAACTCACCAATCGTTAAATTATCAAAAGAAATCTATGCTAAAATGTTTGGTCATGAACCAAAGATCGAAGCAATTCATGCTGGTTTGGAATGCGGCTTGATTGGCGAAAAATATCCTGGTATGGATATGATCTCATTCGGCCCTACTCTTAAAGATGTTCACTCACCTGACGAAAAAGTTCATATTCCTGCTGTTGAAAAATGCTGGAAACTTTTGTTAGAAATCGTTAAGAATATTCCTGAAAACAAATAATTATTCTTTTAGATTAAAAAAACTCGTTTCGGACAATCTGAAACGAGTTTTTTATTTATTAAATAAATATTTTCCTTAATTTTGTATCTTATATTAAATTAATAATAAAGAGGATTATATGGTTAAACTCGATACAATAATATCACTTGCTAAAAGACGTGGTTTTGTGTTCCAATCTTCAGAAATTTATGGCGGGCTTAATGGTTGCTGGGACTACGGACCATTGGGTGTAGAGCTATTATTGAACATTAAAGAAGCATGGTGGAAAGCTATGACCTACCGCGATGACGTAGAAGGAGTCGATGCTTCTATTCTTATGCACCCACGCACTTGGGAAGCTAGTGGTCACGTAACTCAGTTTAGCGATCCTATGATTGATAATAAAACTAGCAAAGCTAGACATAGAGCTGATAACTTGATTGAAGATTTTATCGATAAATTAAAAAAGAAAAATAAAACTGACAAAGCTGCTCAAATCGAAGCAAGATTAGCTGAATGCCGCGAACCTGTCGATTTCTATAATATTATTATGGATTTTGAAATTCCTGATCCCGTTTCTGGAACCATGGATTGGACTGAAGTGCGTAACTTTAACTTGATGTTTAAAACATTTGTCGGGCCGGTCGAAGATTCAAGCGCTGTCGTTTATCTACGTCCTGAATCAGCTCAAGGTATTTTTGTTAATTTCAAAAATGTATTGGATACCAGCCGTCAAAAAGTTCCTTTTGGTATTGCTCAAATCGGTAAAGCTTTCAGAAATGAAATCAATACTAAAAACTTCTTATTCCGTACTCGCGAATTCGAGCAAATGGAAATGCAATTCTTTATCAAACCCGGTTCTGAAAAAGATTGGTTTGACTATTGGAAAGAACAACGCTGGAATTGGTATATTGCTTTAGGTATGAAACCTGAAAAATTAAAATGGAAAATTCATGACAAATTAGCTCATTATGCAAACTATGCAGTCGATATTGAATTTGAATTTCCTTTTGGTTGGGGCGAAATTGAAGGTATCCATTCTCGTACTAATTTCGATCTTTCTGCTCATCAAGAATTTTCCGGTAAGAAAATGGAATATGTCGATAATGTAAACAACGAAAGATATGTTCCTTATGTTATTGAAACTTCCGGTGGTGTGTCTCGCTCATTTATGGCTTTCCTTTGTAATGCTTACGAAGAAGAAACTGTAACAGACGACAATGGTAAATCAGAAGTAAGAACTGTAATGAGATTTAGTCCCAAATTAGCTCCTGTTACTGTAGCAGTATTTCCTCTTGTCAATAAAGATGGAATGCCCGAAAAAGCTCATGAAATATATAAAGATTTGCAAAGAAACTTTAAGACACAATATGATACTTCCGGTGCAATTGGAAGAAGATATCGTCGTCAAGATGAAATTGGTACTCCTTTCTGTGTTACTGTTGATGGACAAACTCTCGAAGACGGCACTGTAACCGTTAGAGAAAGAGATTCAATGAAACAAGAAAGAATTCCTGCTCAAAACTTAAATGTCTATTTGTTTGATAAAATGAATCAATAACAAATGAAAATTAATCATAAAATAAAGTATATTTTTATTATTTCAATGGCGGTAATATCTTTTGGTTTTACCGCCAATGATTATTATAAAATCAATAAATCATTCGATATTTTCGGGGCACTTTTTCGTGAAGTTGCTGCTAATTATGTTTTAGAAATTGATCCCGAAATTTTAATAAAATCCGGCATCGAGGGCATGTTAGCTACTTTAGATCCATATACTGAATTTTATGATGATGCTAATGAAGATGATTTGGAATTGCTCACTAATGGCACTTATACCGGGTTTGGATTTACTGTTGCCAATATAGACAGCCTTCTTACCATTATTAGCCTTAGAGAAGGCAATTCTGCTTTTGCTAATAAATTGAGAATTGGCGATAAAATTTATTCAATAGATTCTACTGTCGTACTCCATATGGATATCGACAATCTAAAAAAATATACTCGCGGCAAATCAGGATCTAAAGCTTTGGTCAAGATTTTGCGTGATGGAATCAAAGATACTTTATCTTTCACTCTTACTCGCGAAAATATAAACCTTCCAAATGTTACTTATTCCGGTTTTATGAAAAATAATATCGGTTTTATAAAAGTTGAAAGATTTTCAAAAAATACTGCATTAGACGTAAGATTGGCTATCAATTCATTAAGAAGTCAAAACAAACTTAGTGGTTTAGTGATTGATTTGAGAGATAATCCAGGTGGATTATTGGCTGCTGCAGTTAGTTTGTGCGAAATTTTTGTGCCTAAAGGCAGTCTGATTGTTTCTACCAAAGGCAATTCGCCTAACTTCAACAATGAATATCGATCTATGATGGATCCTAGCGAGCCAGATCTTCCTCTTGCAATTTTAATTAATGAAAGCAGTGCTAGCGCTAGCGAAATTGTTGCAGGTGCTATTCAAGATTTAGACCGTGGGCTCGTGATTGGCAGGCGTTCTTTTGGTAAAGGTCTTGTGCAATCCATTATTGATCTTCCTTATAAAACTTCTTTGAAAATTACTACTTCAAAGTATTATACTCCATCTGGAAGATGTATTCAAAAAATTAAATATGGCGATCTTTATTCCAAAAAAGAAATAAAAGAAAATACCGATACTACTATTTTTTAG
>CAZBNQ010000229.1:0-5401 GCA_964493035.1 uncultured Hyphomicrobiales bacterium
GATATCCAGTATGATTGCTGACGGAACAACACACATAACAGAGGTTCAGGGATATTTTGATTACACTTTAACAGACAATGAATTTAGTAGATGGCTTGAACAATTTGGTAATGTAAGGATCAGGACACCAACAAATTAAAAGATACCAATATAATTATTCATAAATAAAATAGGAAATAAAATGGAATTCATACTAAACATACTCGGAGACCCAATATTCCAATATGCACTTGCAATAGTGCTAATGGGATTATTGATTTTAGGGTTTCGCTGGATCAGAATTCGTACTGGGATTGATACTTCAATTCCTGAAAAAATAGCAGAAGACAAAAAAGATGAATTTGAACAAAAGCTATACGATGAATTAAAGAAGAAAAACAATTCAAAAAAGATGCTCATACTGATTTTATTGCTTCTGCCAATAATTTCATCCTGTCAATTACTAAATGCAGGCTACGGGTTTTTAAAAGATAATGTCGAAATAACATGGAAGCAAGATAAAGCTAAAAGTCTTACTCCAGTTGATAGTATTGTCATCAAATCAAATCCAGTTTATTGGAAAGAAATATCTTCTGATTCAATTTCATTTGAAAAAGAAAAGATGTTCAATAAAAACGGATACACGATTTGGCGTTTGGAAACTCCAAATTTTAGAAGATACGAGGTTCAAAGGCTAGACACCGTTATATATATTTATAGGAAGTAATTATGAATCCCATTAAAAGAGGCGACTATAGGCGATTCCGTGTGAGAATTAAACGCAATGGCGAATATATCGTTATGACAGGTGGTTATTTGTTTTTCACAATGAAAAAAAACATTAATGATAGTTATGATGTCGCCTCTCTTAAGAAAAAAGTGGCTTGTATTGGGACTGAAGTAGCAATTGAATTATTTCATGAGGATACAAAAAACTTAACTCCAAGAGTATATGAATATGATTTTCAATTTGTAGATTCTTTGAATAAGCCAATAACAATTCAACAAGGTAAAATCTTGGTAGAACCTGATGTTACAGAGGTGATTACATGAGTGAAATAATAGAATTGGAATTGATTGAAGATATTATCGAAGTCGAAATTCAAGGCGATATAGTATTCAATCAATTAACACATTCTTGGGTAGATGTCCCAGCTGGACGCGATTCTTCAGGTACACCTGGAGAAATGAGTTTCGATGATGATTATTTATATATCTGTGTTGGCCCAAATAGGTGGGCTAGAACAATGTTAACTAAAGGATGGTAATATGAGTGCAAATGATATAGTATTAATTCAAGAGAACGCAAGTTCCGACTTTGTACAGAGGGTATTGACTAGTATAGCTGCTGGAAAAGCATTAGTAATCAATGGTTCGAATCTTCCTGAATTTCGAGCTTTGGCAATATCTGATATAGCTTCTTTGCAAGCAACTTTAGATGCTAAAATAGCATCAACAGAAAAGGGTATCGCAAATGGGATTGCTACTCTAGGATCTGACGGGAAAGTTCCAACGGCACAATTACCCGGTAGTATAGCTGGTGCAGTGTCTTATCAAGGCTCTTGGAATGCTAATACAAATACTCCTACAATGGCTACAGCTTCAGGTTCAAATAAAGGATTTTATTTTGTTGTTTCAGTAGCCGGTGCAACAAATATTAATGGTATTACTGATTGGAAAATTGGCGATTGGATTATATCCAATGGTACTACATGGGAAAAGGTCGATAATACTGATAGTGTTACTTCTGTAGCCGGTAAAATTGGAGATGTAACATTAACAAGTGCTGATGTTGGCTTAGGAAATTTAGTTAATGCTTTGCAATTATTAGCATCAAATCTTGATATTGATGGAACATTAACAGCAAATTCAGACACTAAGATACCTAGCCAAAAAGCGGTAAAAACCTATGCAGATACCAAAGCTCCAATAATCCATGATCATAATGCGAATTATGAACCTAAAAATTCTAATATTCAGACGCATATAGCTGACACTGTAAGCCACGTTACTTCAGGTGATAAGAATGTATGGAATGCGAAGTTAGGTTGGGTAACAGCTCCAGCAACAAATTCAAGTTCAGGAGTGGCCGGACAAATAGCTTATGATAATGATTACTTATATATTTGTGTAGCAACCAATACATGGAAGAGATTCCCATTATTATTGTGGTAATAAAACATGGCAATTAATCAAGTAACAATAATCAAAGAAAATTCAAGTGGTGATTTTCAAGAATTGAAAGTCACTGCAGAAGCTAATAAAGCAATAGGATTTGATACTAATTTAAATCCGGTAATGGTAAGTGTATCAAGCAATAGTCTTACTGTGAATACAAGCTTGACATCTCTTGTTATTGATTGTAGCCTAGCTAATATATTCATAATCAGTATTAATGCCAATTCAAACTTTTCATTATCGAATGTAACAGCATTGAAAGAATATACTTTTATTGTCAAAAATACAAATGCAGGAGCTATTACAGTAACAATGCCAAACAATGAAGTATATGTAAGCCAAAGTGTAGATATATCGACTGGTAAAGCCCGAATGTTTGGATTAGTCAATATCAATAGCAAGAATTATTGGTTAGTATCTGGAGAGTTATCAAATGTTTAAGAATATATTATTTGGTGTATCAGATATTTCAACTCGTATGCCAAGCCCACCGACGAGCCAAGCTTATAATATGGTGTGGGGAAATTATAATAATAATTCCATTGAATTTACATGGACACCCGGTACAGGAGCGTCAGAAACGATTATCCTTTGCAAGCCTAGTACAACATCTATAAGTGATATTATAGATGTTGGGGCGGAACATCCGAGTTTTCAAAATGCAAATTCGGATTATTCCGTAGCTCCAAGTTATAAAATATGGAATTTGAAAGTTGTTTATAGAGGTTCTGGAAATTATTTGAATGTAACGGGATTAACACCTAATACACGATATTGCTTTAGAATGTTCGCCATTAACAGCCAAAATGGCTTAATATATCCATTAACTAATTTATCAACTAACACTCAAAGAAATAGGTACACATTGTTATAATGACACCAAAAACAATCATACTGGATACTGAAACTAACACTAAGACACTATATCCTCCAATAACACCCGGAGGAAGTGTAGTATCTCCTGAATATGTAGTTAGAGTATCACCTAAATACACTGATAATGCCTATCCTCAATTTGCAGATTATGTCTCAGCAGTAGCTTATTTGGAGGGTATTGTTACTAGTACTCAGAAAGGATTAATTATTATTGAAGAAGGCAATTATTCAGAAATATCTATGGTAGAAAATATTTGTATTATTGCTTATGATCCTTGCCAGATTTTTACACTTAAAATTGGAGATAAACCTAATAATAAAATTGTAAGATATACAAGTTGTTATATTAATTGCAAAGTGCAGAATTTAATAATTGAAAATAATGCTATGGATATTGATTGTATTATTAAGGAGATTGAGACAGTTCAAATAAATAAAATTGAAAGATGTAAATTAAAATCAAATAATATTGGCTCAATTAATCTATTCGATAGTATTACTATGTTAAGAATTGATGTAAAGCATTTATTATCTGAAATATCAACTGATGCATCTTGTATTTTGACTGATTGTTATTTTAATGTGGATTTCTGTTATGTAATGAGCTTCGCAGGAACCGGTAATGTGATATTTGATTGTAATAATGGGGATCAAGTTCATATTGGAGGTTCTATTGATTTTACACTCAATAATTCAAAGTATAAATTTTTATCTGTAAGTACTGCTTGTAAAGTGCTCCTTCAGCATAACATAATCGATAATTCAGCTTCACACGCCATTTCATTGGCTGATGAAGCCAAATTAACGATTAAAGATAGTTGGATTAGAGGTAATGGTGGAAATAATGGAGCAATATTATGCCAAGCTAATTCTAATGGAAGATTTATTATAAGTTCTAGCTATATACATTCAACAATATATTCGATTGTAAGCTTAAGACCTAATCGCCAAGTATGGGTATATTCGCCTTGTTCAACAAATGTTCCAGTTGATACAAATATTTTAATTGATGGTTATCCATTTTATAACTTAAATACAAATTTCCAATGGTTTAATTAATTTTATATAGAGGTATTTTATGGCTTTAGAAGCTCAAAAAAATATGATTATTAAAGGCTCTCCAGTAGCTTGGATGTACAAGCTAACAGATTCGGAAGGTTCTGCGTCGGATGCCTTGGAATTAACATATAGGTTCGATAACCTTAATACTCAACCTGTTGCAAAATTCATTTCAGCAGGTAATGCAGCAGGTGGAGAAAATATCGATATTGCGCGTGCAGATGGTGGAATCTGGCGAATTGCAAAGGAAAATCTTGTGCTTGATTTATTGACTGAAAATCAGGTAATTGATAGTGGTGGTGGGGCTGATGCTTCAGGATTGGGAGAAATTACAATTGTAACTAATGAAGCCCCGATAGCTTCAACACCTTTTGAAGGATGGACTGCTTTTATTGCAGATTTAATTGCTAAAAAGGATGATAAATTCCTTGTAATTATTCCGACTGGTTATTCAGCCACAAGAACCGGTACAGGTAATTCACAAAAGCCAGATGGTTATATTTATATGATTGGAAAAATCACAAATGATATTGAAGTTGGTTCTTCAGTTCCATCAAGTTTAACTATAACATTTGCAGCACAGAAAGCTAGCGATTTTGGAGTAACTTCAAAAACATTTACTTCGGTTACTGATGGAATCATGATCAAGCGTGGTGGTGCAAATTATAATATTGCTGCAGATAAGACAGTTCCAGTAGCTTTGGGTAGTACTGATTTTGCAGAATTGATAAAAGGTAAAATTATTATCAAGGCAAATGCAGCGTAATATGAGCGAGATTGTATTATTCAGAAACCATGAAGATACAGCAGGAGTAAGGCTCTGCTACAATCAATTGATCCAATCATCAAGAGAGGTAGTAGAGCTTTATGATTGTACAGGAAGAAAGGCTAAAGATAATGCTTTTAATATTTCTTTTGAAGATTATTTAAATTTAGAATATCCATTAGCTTTAGATGAACAAATCTCGAAGGCTATACAAAGAAGTAAGAAGAATTATCATGATATTAGATATATGCATAATTGGTATAATGCAGGCTATTCAGTATTGTATTATTATTTAAATAATCCTGATTACGATTATTATTGGAGTATTGAATCAGATGTATTGTTTTATGGTGATTGGGATTTATTATTTGATGCTTTTAAAAATGATGATACAGATTTTATTGGTACTTCTATTAGAAAAGCTGATAATAAGACTCCTATACCTGAACCATATATTGAAGAAAGATTCCCATTTGAAAGCAAGATTGTGTCTTATGGTATAATTCAAAGATATTCTAAAAGATTATTGGAACAAACACATAA
>CAZBNQ010000230.1:0-5391 GCA_964493035.1 uncultured Hyphomicrobiales bacterium
TCCATTGCTTTATAAAAATGTCTTACTTCATTTATTGAGCTACGGCGAGTACTTTCGCCTTTGAAATGGATTATAGAAGTTGAATGAACATAATCAATATCAAAGCCATTTTGCTTTACACGATAGCAAAGATCAATATCTTCGCCATACATAAAAAATTCAGGATCGAATCCATTTAATTCTTTAATCAAATCAGTCTTACAAAACATAAAAGCACCAATCACTGCATCGATTGGATAAGTTTCATCTACTGATTTATAAGTTTGATTATACTGAGCAAAGAGTTTTGAATTTGGAAATAAAGACTGAAGTCCAAACAATTTTGAAAAAGATGCCCAAGGAGTAGGAAATCCTCTACGGCAAGCAAGTTGAAAAGTGCCATCAGGATTCAGCACCTTACATCCGGAAATACCACAATTTGGATTATTCTCCATATAATTATACATAATCTCAAGAGTATCCTCACTAAGAATAGTATCCGGATTGAGTATTAGGAGATATTTGCCAATTGCGATATCAATAGCCAGATTATTGGCTCTACCAAAGCCAATATTTTCGTCGAGAGCAATAAATTTTACGTTTGGGAAAAGTGGTTTCAGATAATCCACAGATCCATCAACGGAATTATTATCGACAACTAGAATTTCAATTTTTAATGACCTACGAGCAGCTTCTATCGATTTTAAGGCTTGTAGCAAGAAGTCTTTTACGTTATAGTTAACAATAACTATTGATATATCGATATTAGCACTCAATGACTACAAACCTAATTAATAAACAACATTTTTTCTTTGTCTATCATCCATACGTGCATGACTTTTGCTCATAAATCTAAACAAAAATCTTAATTTCCATACAAGGAAAATAGCTTCGTAAATAATGCTTTTATTCATTTTAGAAACACCACTTCGTCTATCGATGAAAATGATAGGAATTTCAGTAATTTTAGCACCGGATTTCCAGAGTCTGTAATTCATTTCAATTTGGAAGCCATAACCATTAGTTTTAATAGATCTAAGATCAATTTTTTTCAATGCACTAGCTCTAAAGCATTTAAAACCACCAGTTGCATCTTTAATCGGAAGCCCGGTAATAATTTTTGTATAAACATTAGCTCCATAGCTTAGGATTAATCTTCTTAAAGGCCAATTAATAACATTGACACCATTGCAATATCTAGAGCCAATCACTAAGTCATAGTCTTTAATTTTATCAATAAATCGGGGCAAGTCTTTCGGGTCATGCGAAAAGTCTGCATCCATTTCGAAAATATATTCGAAACCATTATCTAAAGCCCATTGAAATCCATCGCAATATGCAGTCCCAAGCCCCATCTTTCCTTCGCGGCACATCACATGAATATTAGGATTAGATTTAATCATCTCTCTAACAGCATTAGCAGTGCCATCGGGCGAGTTATCATCCACGATTAATACATGCAATCCGGGCAATGCTTCTAAAACTGCCGGGATTATCTGATGAATATTATCAATTTCATTATAAGTTGGAATAACAACAATACTTTTCATAACATAATCCTATGCTTGACCATGACCTCTTAATACGCACCAAACAGTGCGAAATACTATTTCTAAATCTAATTGAATTGACATATTTTCAATATAATAAAAATCATCTTTCAATCTTGATTCCAATTCTTCGACAGTAAGTGAATAAGCTTGATATTTGACTTGCCACCATCCTGTTATACCTGGACGAACGATTAAACGACGTTTATAATGTGGTAATTCTATCGAAAATTCATCTACTAATTTTTTTTGTTCGGGTCTTGGACCCACTACACTCATATCACCCTTGAATACATTCCAAAACTGAGGAATTTCATCTAAGTGAGTTTTTCTAATAAATTTTCCGAATTTTGTTACCCGCGGATCATTTACTGAAGTCCAACCTTCGCCTTTTTCACTATTTACTTTCATTGAACGAAATTTTACCATCCTAAATACTCTGCCGTCCTTGCCTACTCTATCTTGAAGAAAGAAAATTGGGCCCGGAGAATCTAATTTGACAGCTATTGCAAATATCACCCAGAAAGGAAATCCAACAATAATAACTAAAGCACTAAATACTATATCAAAAATTCGTTTAATTGCTGATTGCCATGGCTTTAGTAATTGTGTACGAATTTCGATTAATGGCACACCATATATATTTTGTGCTCTCGTCTGGCCTGTAAATATATCATATAAATCAGGTTCAATATTTGCTTGAATTTTTTTATCAGTACATACTGATACTATTTCCAACAATTTTTTATGAATTGGATTATCGGTTGTTATAATCAATTCTTCTGGATTTAATTCATCAACTATTGAATTGAAATCTTTATATTCGGCAATATATTTTAGTTCAGATTTTTCTTCTTCATTGAGTTGACTATTCAGATAATTCAGCTCAGTTTGATCGAATACAATCAATGCATCTACTTTATAGCCCCAAGAATGATATTTTAGAGTCTTTCTGTAAAATTCAATTACATTTTTCGCAGAACCGATAATTATTGAAGGAATGAATACAATTCTTTTATCTCTGAGTTGAATTTGAATTCTGCGTGTAATTGTTCGTCCTATCACTATACTAAAGAACATTACAATTACATAAACAAAGAACAACAATCTTGGCGAACCTGCGCTATTATACATTACAAGAAATACAAGCAATGCACAACCAATAAATGTTGCTTTTGTTACAGACCACAATTCGTCGAAAGGTGAACGGACATGCCAATTTCTGTATTGCCCAGTGAAAAAGAAGAGAATCAAAAAATAAGATAAAAACAAAAGTCCGCCAATAAAAGCAAATGCCAAATCCGGCTCGACACTTGTATGAATCAATCCGGAATAAAATCTAATATAAAATTGTATAAAGTAACTTAATAATATCCCAATTGAATCAGCGATCAATTGCAAAACTATTTGACTATAAACCGATTTAAATCTTCTATTTAATCTTTCAATCAACAATCCTAATACCCTTCAGAACTAAAAGTAAATCTAAAGTATTTTTCAGGTTTTCCATTAATATTTTTGTAGCCTACAAGTGCTTGCAACATTAAACCTCTGAAAAATTCATAAAAGCCAGTAAATTCAATATAAGAAGTTTTTTCTAATTTTCCATCCAAAAACTTAATAGTCATCGGATCAGATGGTCTTCTAGTTTGCAAAACATCTCCGCCGGCATTAAAAATCAAACTATCGCCATCAAAAATATTATCTCCATGCCTTATAAAACCAATATTTAAACTAATTGGGTATCTTTCTCCCCACCACCAATTTAACTTCAAAGCAATCAAATCAGAATTTGGTTTTAATATCGACCCAATCATTCTTTTATCATTTGTCATCGAAAGTTGATAATTGAAGTGAGTGTAAGTAAATGGCTCAACCCTCGAATACTCTGCACCAATATCTAATCCATAAGGCAAAGCTGCAAGAAGGGCAAAATCCCATGCCATTTTATTGCTCCAATATCCGGTTCCGATTTTTTCAATTATTATATCATCGAGCAGATAAGACAACTTGAATTGTAAGCCATCAATAGGTTTTACGACTGTCCATAAGCCCATTAATGAATTATCTCTGTCATGAAGTGAATGTTCAATAGATTTAAGAAATCCAATTGGATTGAGATATGCAATATCAGTAGACCTATTACCATAAACTACTTGCTCAACAAATCCGATTTCGCCCCAACTAGGTTTTAATAGAAATTTATGGTATGCCATATATTTAGGAGGAATTTCAGAAGAAACTCCTGTTTCCCAATACGACTCAGCGATCCCAAGTAAAGAAGCATGAATAAACGAATATTCAAATGTTTTAAATTGTGCAGAAAGAGTAACAGCATCGAAAGAAGGTGAATTAGAAGAAATAAACAAACGGTTATTAAGCCCAGCACCTTCGTTTAGATATTGCCTTCCAATTGATGCATAAAACCAATTGTTACGATATGCTACATGTGATTCAGAAAGATCAATATCATCATTTAATTTTGTAAATTTTATACTTTTACCATATCTTGGATCTGATAAGAATAATTCTCTTTCTCCACTAACAACTCTTCCATTTGTTGCCTGCAAATAATAACCAATTCGATCTGAAATAGATCCTTCTAACCTAATACCTAAAGTACCTATTGCAGAATATTGTTTTTTATCAATATTATTTAAATAATCTAATGCATAAATTGGTCTAATAGCTATATTTTTGATCGAATCATTATATCTAAAGAATAGTTTTTCTTTTGAATCAAATAAATTATCAAAGAAAATTTGAGAAGAATCGGTATCGCTATAAAACAATACTGCAGAATTAGAAGACTTTAGTTCAAATTCATTTATAAATTTGTCTATATTGACCAATTCATTTTCATCAATATTAATATGTTTTGAGTTGTTTTTTGCTTCATATAATGCTTTTAGAACAATTTCTTTTCTCCAAGGGAGACTAGAAAATGAAAAATGTTTTATTAATCCTTTATTATCGAGTCTCTGAAGAAAGGGATAAACAGGATTAGATACCGGCACATTTTCAATTTGCGCCGGTAAATTATTTAAAGCAACTAAGATACAAATGATATATAAGCTGATTTTTTTCATGTATTACTTACTTTTTGTATTCCAATAGATAGTAAATAGCACAGAAACAACCCCTGTAACAGCGCCAATAATTGAAGCTAATACGCCATATTTCTGAGCTTGAAGAGTAGCCGGCACATCAGGTGGTCTTGGAACGTAAATTTCATCACCTGCATAAACAACAACATTCTCGTCATCCTTTAGCCAGACTTTATTATTACCTCTAATAATTCTAGCTCTATCTTCAGCAGCACCACTGGCAAAACCACCAGCTTTATTAATATACCATTTCATAGATTGATCGGGTTTGAAATCGACAAAGCCCGGATTATTTACTTGTCCATAAACAAATACTCTACGAGGATTTTCAGGAACAAAAATCACATCTCCATCCTGAAGCACAACATTATAAGACTCATCTTTTTCGTCGAATAGCTTTTGGAAGTCGCATGAAACCATAGATTTTCTTAGTTTCATATCCATAGCATATCTAATAGTATCTTCTAAAGTCAAATCACTATATTGAAATTTTTCCCATTGTTCTTTATGTGGATCAATCAATCTGTTCATATTCTCAGTTCTTCTTATAATATAAGCCAGAGGCAGATAAGCTTTTGGAGTAAATCCTCCTGCATTATCAATTACTTCTTTAAGTTTTGTTTTATTCTTTTCAATAATGTAATTGCCTGGAAGCGCAACATGCCCAACAATAGAAACAATTCCTTGTTCTCCGGCTATAGCAGTAAATGATTCACCAACAATAACGGAACTGCCTGGGATCAGATCATAATCCG
>CAZBNQ010000231.1:0-5387 GCA_964493035.1 uncultured Hyphomicrobiales bacterium
CACCGCTGATGAAAACATTTTGCATACATTCTCCAAAAAATAGCCGATTAAATTATATAAAATGATGTAATAAAAAAAATCATAAATCAATTTATTTTTGCTTTTTCGAAATAAAATTGAGAAAAATTTAACGAAAAACACATTTTCATTAAATATTTAGAAAAAAATTTGTTTAAAAGATAGCGAGTTGTTAATTTGGAGATTCATGCGACCACCTATTCATATTAGTAATGGGATAGTTGCGTTTACTAAAAATTGAATGTTTAACATTTTTTATAAAAATATAAAAGATATAAAATGTCAAAGAAAGTTGAATACCTTGAACAGGTAACAATCCGCTTTGCCGGCGACTCAGGCGACGGCATGCAATTATCTGGCACACAATTTTCCAATACTTCAGGTATTGTAGGAAATAGTGTCAACACATTTCCCGACTACCCGTCGGAAATTCGCGCTCCCGAAGGCACTCTCTACGGAGTGAGCGCATATCAGATTCAATTTGGATCAAAGAAGGTTAATACAATTGGAGATAAGATGGATGTGCTTGTAGCAATGAATGCATCATCTCTAAAAGTAAACCTTCCGAACGTACGCGAAGGCGGTATAATTATAGCAAATACAGCAGGTTTTGGTGATAAAAACTTGAAGCTTGCTAAGTATGATGCTAATCCCCTCGAAGACGGTTCATTAAACAAATACCGTTTGTTCAAGATTAATATCAGCGATATTGTTAAAGAAGAATTGGCTGATTTGAAGCTTTCTCTTAAATACACTGAAAGAACAAAAAATATTTTTGCTTTGGGTCTTACTTATTGGTTGTTCAATCGCCCAACTGAGCCTACTGCTAAATGGTTAGGCGAAAAATTTGGCAAAAAACCGGATATTTTGGAAGCTAATCTTAGAGCTTTAAAAGCTGGCTATAACTATGGCGTGAATAGCGAAGAAATGACAACTCAATATGAAATTAAGTCTGCAAATTTAGAAAAAGGTTATTATAGAAATATTACAGGCAACGAAGCTTGCGCTTTAGGTTTGGTTGCTGCTGCCAACAAATCAAAACTTCCTTTGTTTTTGGGCTCATATCCTATTACTCCTGCAACAGAAATTCTTCATTTCATCTCAGGTTATAAGAAATTTGGAGTTAAAGTACTTCAAGCCGAAGACGAAATAGCTGGAATTTGCTCGGCTATTGGTGCTGCTTATGGTGGCTATTTGTCTTCGACCACTACTTCTGGTCCAGGGTTGTCTCTAAAAGTTGAAGCAATGGGATTGGCTGTAATTCTTGAATTGCCTTTAGTTATTATAGACGTTCAAAGAGCAGGACCAAGCACTGGTATGCCTACAAAACCAGAACAAGGCGATTTGTTTATGGCTTTATATGGCAGACACGGCGAAGCGCCAATTCCAGTGATTGCTGCTTCAAGTGCTGCTGATTGTTTTGCTATGACTATCGAAGCAGCTCGCTTGGCTACAAAATATATGACACCTGTAATTCTTCTCACTGATGGCTATCTTGCTCAAGGCACTGAGCCTTGGAGAATCCCTCCAATCGAAGAATTGCCTGATATCAAGGTAGAATTTGCTACAGTTAAAGAAGAATTTGCACCATATAAACGTGATGCAGAAACTTTGGCTCGTATGTGGGCTGTTCCTGGCACAATAGGATTAGAACACCGTATCGGTGGTCTTGAAAAAGAAGACTATACCGGTTTGGTAAGCCAAGATCCGAAAAACCACCAGAAAATGGTTGAAATACGCGCTCAAAAAGTTCAAAATATCGCTAATGATATTCCTGAAGCTGAGCTTATGGGCGAAGAATCAGGCGATTTGTTGGTTATTGGATGGGGTAGCTCCTATGGTGCTATTAAAACTGCTTATGAAAAATTGACTGCCGAAGGCAAAAAATTATCTTATGTACATTTGAAATATTTGAATCCATTACCGAAAAACTTAGGCGATATTATTTCAAGATTTGAAAGAATATTTGTGCCTGAAATTAACTTAGGTCAATTGCAAACTGTTCTTCAATCGACATTTTTACGTCCGGTAATAGGCTATCATAAAGTTCAGGGCTTGCCATTTAAAGCTTTCGAAATTGAAGATCAATTGAACGAGCTGCTTGCTAATAAGGGAGGAAAATAAGATGAGAAATATTCTTGAAGATATCGTAATAAATCATGTGTCCGATCCGGCTGGTCTTACTCCTAAAGATTTTAAAAATGAGTTGGATGTGCGTTGGTGTGCAGGTTGCGGTGGTTATTCAATTTTGTCGCAAGTGCAAAGAATTATGCCTACTTTGGGCATTCCCAAAGAAAAAATTACTTTTGTTTCGGGTATTGGATGCTCTAGCCGTTTTCCTTATTATATGGATGTATATGGATTTCACTCAATCCACGGTCGCGCATTAGCTATTGCTTCGGGGCTTAAAATTGCTCGTCCAGACTTGTCAGTTTGGATTGCAACCGGTGATGGCGATTGTATGAGTATTGGTGGAAACCACTTTATTCATGCTTGCAGAAGAAATGTAGACCTCAATATTCTTATGTTTAATAATGAAATTTATAGCTTGACTAAAGGACAATATTCACCTCTATCACGTCCTGGCCAGAAGACAAAAACTTCGCCTATGGGTGTGTTAGACGATCCATTCAATCCTGCAGCTCTTGCTTTGGGGTCGGGAGCTACATTTGTTGCTCGTGGATATGATAAAGATCCTAAGATGCTTCAATATTTATTCGAACGTGCAGCCCAGCACAAAGGTATAGCATTTGTCGAAATTTATGCAAATTGCGTAATTTTCAATGATGGTGCTTTCGATAATTATACAGAAAAAGATAAAAGAGCTGAAACAACTGTTTGGCTCGAACACGGCAAACCACTTATCTTTGGTACAAACAATGATAAGGGCGTTATTCTTGATGGATTTACTCCTCGAGTAGTATCGATTGCCGATGGAAAATATTCTGCGAATGACTTGATCGTTCATAACGAACATGATTCAACATTGGCGTTTATTTTGGCAAATATGACATACAACGAAGATGTACCTCGCCCAATCGGTGTATTCCAAGCAATTGCTCGCCCATCTTATGAAGAAAAAGTAGAATGGCAGATCAATGATGCTATTACAAAATATGGCGAAGGCGATCTAAACGCATTAATGCGTGGCGATGAATATTGGGAAATTTAGTGTTTTTCACTGAGTTTTTTATCAAAAGTGCTGTAAATTTTGATTTGCAGCACTTTTTCTTTGTAAAATCAGCTTTTTTCAGAAAATAAATTTTGATATTAATTAAGTTTTATTTAAGTTTGAATCTCTTTGAAAATTGAGTTTGATTAATGCCTCGTGGTGTAACTGGCAACACGTCTGATTCTGGATCAGAAAAGTCTAGGTTCGAGCCCTAGCGAGGCAGCTGAATTGAAAAAAAAAAGAAAAAGAAACTGCCTCGTGGTGTAACTGGCAACACGACTGACTCTGGATCAGTAAAGTCTAGGTTCGAGCCCTAGCGAGGCAGCAAAGCTCCTAAGAAATTAGGGGCTTTTTTTTTGTGTATACTGCAAGACGACATGATATTGCGTCGAAACTCTTATGTTTGTAAAGTATAATTATTCGAATATAGGAGTACCTTATGAAAAAGTTGATTTATTTTTTAAGTGTAATTTTACTATCATCATGTGCTAGTGTTGCACCTCAGCTAACTGAGTTCAAAATTGAGCCCAATCCAACAGAAGCAGGTAGTAAAGTTAGAATTTCATGGTCAGTATTAGATGCTGAAAAAGTCGATATAAGTGAAGTTGGGAATGGATTGCCCTCAATTGGAGTTGAAGAAATAATAGCCTACGAAAGCAAAAAGTATAGATTGATAGCATATAATGGAGAAAAGACAATTGAAAAAAATATTGAACTGGTAGTGAACAAAAAAAATAAACCAGAAGAAGTAAGTATACCAATCAAAGAGTCACGAAATGTTACGATTAGTAAATATGCAACAGGCTATACAAATATAGAAACAATAAAACCTAAAGATAAGCTAAGTCTAAATATAAATATATTAGATTATTCGGAAAGCTCAAAAGAATTAAAGTTATATTGTACAATAACTGATGAATATGGAAATCTTGTTGCAAATTTGGCACCACCATATAATAATAGTACAAAAGCAAATTGGCAGGAAGTAGCAGAAATTGTTGATGGAAAAAAATATGATATTAAAGATTTTACTGTAACTGAATTTAGAAGAGAAAATGCACCACCAATTAGTGCTAGTTTGGTTTTAGACTGTAGTGGGTCGATGAATGAAGATTATCATTTTTTATATTCTGCAGTTCAAAAAGCAATCAACAATATCAAGATCGAAAAGGATGAATATAATGTTTATCAATTTGATCATAGAGTATTTAAATCAATAAACTCAACAAGCAATCCATCTGATATAAATAATTTATTTGATTTTAATGAATTAGGTGGCGCAACAGCTTTTTATAAAGCATCAAGCTATGGTATCAATTCTTTGGCTGGGACTTCGAAGGAAAAAATAGCTATACTATTTACTGATGGAATGGATAATGCTTCACCTTTTACAAATGCAAATGATTTAGTATTAGCTGCTCGCAAAAGTAATACAAAATTATTTATTATCGGATTTTATAGGCCTTATGCAGGATATTCTAAAAATATACTTGAAAGTATTGCAAATCAAACTGGTGGTAGGACTTATTTTCCGAGTTCAATTAGTGAACTTGATCCCATTTTTGAAGAGATTTTTAAAACCTTTACTAGCTATTATATGATAACATTCAAGACAAAATCCGAAAATGCAAAAATAAAACAAGTAATGGTAAACCTCAAGTTGCCAAATCAATCTGCTGAAATAAATTCGAAAAGGGATTACTATACCAAATCCGAAAAAATTGTTGAAGATAGAGTGATTTCTGTTGCTTGGTTTGCTAAAGGAAAAGATGATATAAGTAATGAATATAATCAAACAATTATGGAAATTGCAGAAGATTTAAAAAATAATCCTTACAAAAGAATTGAGATTGTTGCTCATACTGATATGCAGGGGAATAGTTTAATAAATAAAAATTTGTCATTAAGAAGGGCAAAAAAATTAGCTGAAAAATTAATTTCAATGGGAGTCAATAAAGACCAAATAGCCAAAATAATTGGTAAGGGGAAATCAGAGCCTTTATATCCAATTGAAAATAATGAAATTGAGCAACAACAGAATCGAAGAGTAGAAATTAAATCGATTTAAAAGCTTTATATAATATATCAGCGGTTCAATAAATGAGTCGCTGATTATTTAGAATTTGTTGAAATTAATAAATGAATATTATTCTGTCTATATGAAATTAATAAATGAATATTATTCTGTCTATATGAA
>CAZBNQ010000232.1:0-5387 GCA_964493035.1 uncultured Hyphomicrobiales bacterium
TAAATATATTTATTGGTCTCCATCACTTGGATTAAGTAAAGATAATGTATTGAATCCAACTTTGAAATTAAATAAATCAGGCAGATATGTATATAAATTAACAGTAGTCGATTCAAAATCTTGTATTGCAGAAGATTCAATTATTATTAATGTCAGATATCCGATTCAAACAAGCATAAAACCTTCAAGTTTGGATTTTGGAAGTATTGGAGCATGTGAGCAAAGTAAGCTTGATAGCATCGAAATTTCGAATGATGGTACTGAAGATATTATTATTGAAGAAGCACAGATTACAGGTGATTTTTCAATAGTATATCCAAAAACTCAAATTATTCTAAGAAAAAATGCAAAAATGAAATTTAAAATTGAGTTTAATGCTAATAAATCAGGTTTGCATAAGGGTAATCTTAAATTATTCTTTGGTCCTTGCAATGACTTTAAAACAATAGAACTTTCAGGGTTTAAAAATAATTTACTTATCACAAGTAATGTAAACAATATAGATTTTGGACCGCATTTGTCGTGTAACCAAGTGAATATTGATACCTCGTTTACTATAAAAAATGAAAGCAATGAAGATATAACTCTAGATTTTTCGAGATTTAATCTAAATCCACCTTTTAAATTATTATCTCCATTAGATCTAAAAGTATTGAAGCCAAGTGAAGAAGTAACAGTTAGAATTAATTATACATCCGATCAGATTTCTAAGTATGATATTTTGAAAATCGAATATAATGGCTCACAATGCAAAGATACACTTGAATTTAAATTGGCAGGAATTGTTGATGATGCAAAAATGTATTATACAAGTAGTTCGTACAATTTTGGCGTAATTAGTCCTTGTCAGAATTATATAGATACATCAATTGTTGTTACAAATGTTGGTAATATAGACCTTGTAATTGTTAAATTTCATCCGGAATCAGAATTTATTTGTCTTAATAAGCTTCCAATTGTATTAAAACCAACTGATTCCGTCGAGTTAAAATTTAGATTTACTCCCCAAAGCACAGGATATTTTAATTCATATTTAGAAATAAAATTTGAACCATGCAATTCCACTGCCTATGTTAACTTAAAAGGAAAAAAAGAAAGTCATCTTATTCATGTAAATGATGAATTTGACTTTGGTGAAATGATTGATTGTAAAGAAAAAAATAAAACAATGGTTCAAAAAATTTATTATGAAACTTCAAATAATATGCCTGCTTCTATTAGCGAGATTAAAATCGACAGTCCATTCTCCACAAATCTGAAAATAGGAGACAAACTAGAACTAAATGAATACTTGAAATTTGAAGTTAGTACTTCAATAGACAACAATCTCCCCGATGGTATTATTTCAGGAAATATGAAAATAATTTTCGAACCCTGTATGATTGAAAAAAATGTTAATCTAAAAGTATTCAAATTTTCTTCTGTATTAGTTAAGTATTCTGATTTGGATTTTGGGATATTAGTTCCTAATGAAAAAAAAGTATTGTTTGCTAAAATATTCAATAAGGGCTCAAAAGAAATTTTGATAAATAATTTGCAAATTAATAACAGTAATTTCAAAATTATTAAATCAATACCTGAAATTCCAGCCATATTAAATATAAACGACACATTGTTTGTAGAGATAGAATATTCACCTACCAATATAGCTGAGGATATGGCAATTTTAAGAGTTAATTCTAATAATCCTTGCAATCAAAATGTAGAAATAAATATTAAAGGGACATGCAATAATGATTTTAAACCATTGCTTGAATCAGGTTCGGCCAAAGGAAACCCGGGCGATATAATTCAAGTGCCTATTTATTTGAGTCATGCCAGCTCATTGGTATTTGCAGGAGCAAGTTCTTTAGAATTTGATCTCTCGTATAATTCAAGTTTATTAGCACCATTAGATAACGATAAAGGTGAGGTTTTGAATAATATAAGAACTCATCATTACAAATTTGATTTAAAAACTGATTCACAGGGAAAACTTGCAAATCTAAACTTTATTGTGGGATTGGGCGATAAACCGGAAACATATTTAAGAATAACTAATGTAATATTAAATGGTTCAAATAATAAAATTGATACATTAAGCGGTAGATTTTTACTTGAAGGTATATGTAATGAGGGTGGAGCCAGATTAATAAATGCAAGCTCTAAGGCTTATGTCAAATCAATAGTACAGAATGAATCCGTACTAATAAAATATAAATCGATTGAAAAGGAAGCATCTATTATCAGTATTTTTAATATTAATGGTGAGCTTGTTTATAGATATTCAATAGACGAAAATGAAATGATAAAAGAAAACTTACTTACAATACCGATAAATGTTATGAATCAAGGAATTTACTTTGTGGTATTGAATACAGCAACAATGACTTGCACAGATAAATTCATAATAATTAAATAAATTTCAAAAAAGACAAACATATCTGAAATTAATAGAATTATAAAAGCGTTATAGTTTGTCTTTGAGAAAAGCAGGGATTTAAATATTTAAAGAAAAAAATATAATATTGGCTGATTCGTTGAAAGCATTTGTTAAAAATTAGTATTAATATGATTGAGTAGAAGTGAGTATTACGGTTATACTATTTGGGATATTAGCAATAATGGCGATTGCAAGTGCGATAGTAACAATATCGACAAAGCATCCCGTTAGAGCAGCTATGGCATTAGTTGTCCATTTTTTCATGTTGGCAGGTTTATATTTGACTTTGCAGGCTCAATTTGTAGCGGTATTACAAATCTTAGTATATGCAGGTGCCATAATGGTGCTTGTAGTATTTGTAATCATGCTTCTAAACTTAGGAAATGATGAGTATCTCAAATCTCATTTTAAAACTAAGCAAATGGTAGGAATAGCATTGTCGGTATCCTTTACAATTGTTATAATTACAGCATTGGCAAGTTCTGGTGTGATAAGCTATTTCCCTAAGATCGATCCTCAGATAACAACTGCCCAATCTATCGGTAAAGATTTATATACTGATTATGTCTTTCCGGTTCAAGCAATTGCCATACTATTATTAGGTGCAATTGTCGGTGCAGTTATTTTAGCAAAAAAGAATATAAAAGAGTAGAATATGTTAGAATCAATACCATTGGAATACTATTTAGGCTTGTCGGCAATAATATTTGCAATCGGTGCCGTTGGAGTTATGACTCGCAAAAATGCTATTATCATTTTTATGTCGATAGAATTGATGCTTAATTCAGTCAATTTGACTTTTATAAGCTTTTCATCATTCTTTGGTAATACTGGCGGTCCTATTTTTGTGCTGTTTGTTATGGCTGTTGCTGCTGCTGAAGCTGCTGTTGGTCTGGCAATTGTTCTAGCATTGTTTAGGTTGAAAAAAACTGTCTATGTAGACGAAGTGAATACTTTAAAATGGTAAAGGCTCTTTTTAGAGCCTTTCCATTATCAGCATTGTTATATCATCCGGAAATTCTTGAATCTCTCCCCATAGCTTTAATTCTTCGACTATTGTCGTAATCAATTCATTCGAGTTTATATTGTTAAATTTTTGAATAAATTCGAGTAATCTTGATTGAATCGAATTCTTGTGTTTTATACCTGCACATTCTGTAACACCATCAGTATAAAGCAGTAATTTATCTCCAGGCATAAAGTCTATTTCTTGGTCTATATAATCAGCTTCGGGTAGAATACCTACCGGGAATCCATTTGTACCTATTAATTCTACTTTTGATTTGCTTTGAATTAAAATTGGATTTGGGTGACCAGCTTGGCAAAATCTTAATTTATTGTTTTTGGAATCAATAATTCCATAAATCATTGTAAAATATTCAGCATTATTTCCTTTCGATAAAAATCTTTGATTAAGTTCTTTTACAATCAAAGATGGTTTTGTCAAAAAGTTTAAATAATCTTCAGAATTATCTGTACTGATAAATATGTTAGGATTGCTAAACGATGGCTCAATTGTCCTGCTTAAAGAAACTGAAAGCAAAGCCGCAGGCAGACCATGACCTGCCACGTCAACTATATAAAATGCACTTATATGATTATTGATAGGGAAGTAGTTGAATGTATCACCAGAAACATATACACTTGGCAAAAACAACCAATCAAATTGCGCTCCGGAAATTTCTTTATGGTTTTCAGGCAAAAAATAATGTTGGAGTTCTGCAGCAGTTTCCAAGTCTTGTTTGATAGTACGATAAGCCTCAGCAAGCTTTCTATTGAGCTCTTTTTCGTTAGTTACTAACCTGAATTGTTGGATAGAGTCTTGAATAATATTGATAAGTTTTTCTTTTTGAATAGGCTTTGTAAGGAATCTATAAATACTACCTTCATTGATAGCATCAATAGCAATTTGAAGATCTGCAAACCCAGTAAGAATAATTCTTACGGTATCAGGTGAGATTTCCTTCACCTTATTCAGAAATTCGATACCATCCATTTCGGGCATTCTAAAGTCAGAAACAACAACAGCAAATTGCTCTTCATTTTTAATGATTTCGAGTGCAGACGGTCCATTATCGGCCACAGTAACATCAAAAAAATTTTTTAAATTTCTTCTATAAGCAAGAAGAATATTTACTTCGTCATCAACTAATAAGACTCTATTATTCATGCTTCTTCTAAAATGTGTTCTTGATTGGCCATAAATTCTTTTATTTCATTAATCAAAGCTTTTGTTCTCAATGGCTTACTAAGATACATGTGCGCAATGTTGTTGTTTGTCATATCCACAGAGTCTGCAATGTATCCAGAAAGTAAAATCCTGACAATATTCGGATAATTATTTTTTACTCTATTGAGTAATTCATAACCACTCATTTCAGGCATATACATATCGCTTATGATTAAATCTATATTTTCATTTTCTAATATTTCGAGAGCAGCATTACCACTATCAGCAGTGAAAATATTGAAATCAGAACCTGCGGACTGGAATATTCTTTTCATACCAACCAACAAGAACTCTTCATCATCGACAATTAATAAATTATACATTGTTACCTCAATAACTTAAAGGCAGAATTATAGTAAATACAGTTCCAGCCAATCTAGAAGAATTTACTTTAATGCTACCATTGTGTTTGTTTACAACTACATCATGAGCGATTGCCAAACCTTGTCCAGTACCTTTTCCTGCTTCTTTAGTAGTAAAGAACGGATCAAAAATTCTTTGTATGTTATGTTCTTCAATTCCAATGCCATCATCTTCAATCACAATAACTATGTTTTCGTCGCTTAGTTTGGTAGTAATAGTAATATTACCTTTTTTATAATCTTTATCTTTTTGGGCTCTATCCTGAATTGCATGCACTGAATTCATGATAATTTGAAGCAATACTTGGTTTACTTCATCAGCTTGGCAATAAATTAGAGGTAGTTCAACTGATAGATCAGTGGTAACTAAAGC
>CAZBNQ010000233.1:0-5376 GCA_964493035.1 uncultured Hyphomicrobiales bacterium
TCCAATTCTCAATTTTACTCCGGAAGCAGAAGGAAGGAAAGCCAAGCTTCCTCCATTTAGAAATTCTTCAGGATTACCAATCAAATCTGCTAAAAAGGATTCAGGAATACCTGTGGTATTAAGTGTTTTAAATTTTGCAACAGAAAATTTTCTTTTTTCAATTTCATTTTTAATTAAATCTAATACCCAAGTATTCATCAAAAATTTCATTTCAGTAGGCACTCCGGGCATAGAAATCAAATATCTGCCATTTTGCTCAAAAAGCATACCGGGAGCAGTGCCACAATCATTACGCAAAGGTTTACATTTAGAAGGCAGAAGTGCTTGCATTCTGTTTCTTTCGGTGAAAACTCTATTGCGTGAAACAAAGAATTGCTCTACATGATGCAAAGTATCTAAATCTTCGACCAGCACATCGTCAAATAATTCGCAAAGCACCGGCTTAGTTATATCATCATGAGTTGGACCCAATCCACCGGTAACAAGCACAAAATCTGAAATACTCATTAAATCTTTAATTTCATTAATGATAACATTTTTTTCGTCGCCTACCGAAGAATGCTTAGCAACACGGGCACCTAAAGAAGTACATTGAGCAGCAATCCAAGCAGCATTAGTATTTACAATTTGTCCAATACAAATTTCATCGCCAATAGTCAAAATTGATATTTTCAACATAATTAATCCAAAAAAAAAGCTGAATCATAGCGTAAATACGATTATTTACATTAAATGATTCAGCTAAAATTTTATATAAAAAATTAATTTTCGTTTACAGATTTATATAAATCTTTTAATTTCTTGCGCAGATGCAAAACGGCATAACGTTTTCTGGCAAGTAAAGTGTTGATATTAACACCAGTTTCTTCGGACATTTCTCTAAAAGAAACTCCTTCAAATTCATTTTTGACAAAAACTTCTCTTTGCTCTTCGGGCAATTCTTCGAGCCCTTCGAGAACGGATTCCCAAATAGTCTTCCTGATTAGATCGCTTTCAGGACTTGTAGTCAAGTCGCCAAGGAAATTTTCGAAAGAATCGACGCCGTCTTCTGCTTGCCCTGGAGTCTGCATATCAGAAAAAGTTTCTGCTCGTTTTTTACGATATGAATCAATAATTCTATTTCTTACGGCAGTAAATACCCATGAAGCGATATTTTCTATTGGTTTTTGGACATTGGCAGATGCAGCAAGTACATTTGTAAATACATCTTGAAGAATATCTTCAGCTTCTTCCTGACTGCGAACTCTCTGACGAATGAATCCAAGAAACTTTTTCCTATCCGTTCTGAATAAATTTTCTATCTGTAATGCTAAATCCATGTTCTCCCTCCTGTTTGAAGAGTTATAAGCAGGCATATTGACAATCGGTTTTTCAACTTTGGTTCCGTTTTGTTCGTTTTTATCAACCATCATGACACCATAATATTATATCTTTGTTTCTTTATTAAGTACATCAAATTTATCATCTACCTCCATTCGTTTGTTTTGCTTATTATTATAATAATTCGCATAGTTTCCTTAAGTTACAAAAAAAATGACAAATAAGCTAACACTTTAATTAATTATTATTGTAAGTATTAATACTTAATTTATGCCAAAAAGTCATATATATTTTCAGTATAGACAGAATGTCATTTGAAATGACATTCTGTCTTGTAAAATTATTTCATATTAAGCATTGGAATTTTTATGCCAAACTTTTGAGCATTATTTTTAGCTCTATCATATCCGGCATCTGCATGTCTTAATATACCCATCAATGGGTCATAAGTTAAAACTCTTTTCAATCTTCCTTCAGCTTCTTCAGATCCATCAGCAACAACTACCATGCCAGCATGCAAAGACAATCCCATACCAACACCGCCGCCATGATGCAATGAAACCCAAGAAGCTCCACCAACTGCATTCAATGCAAAGTTGAAATATACCCAATCAGCTATTGCATCTGATCCATCGAGCATTGCTTCAGTTTCTCTAAATGGAGAAGCTACCGAACCGCAATCCAAATGGTCACGACCAATTACTATTGGAGCAGATACTTTACCAGTTCTTACCAACTCATTAAATAGCATACCAGCTTTCATTCTTTCGCCGTATCCAAGCCAGCAAATTCTTGCTGGTAGTGCTTGATAACCTACTCTTTTCTGTGCATTTTCTATCCAACGATGCAATGCTGTATCATTAGGAAACAATTCCATTACTGCATCATCAGTTACTTTTATGTCTTGTGGATCGCCTGATAAAGCTACCCAACGGAAAGGACCTTTGCCATCGCAGAAAAGTGGTCTTATATATGCCGGTACAAAGCCGGGAAAATCGAAGGCATTTTGAATATTTCCATAATCCTTTGCAATTCCGCGAATATTATTGCCATAATCAAACACAACGGAACCTTTCTTCATAAATCCTAGCATTGCATCTACATGTTTTGCGATTGATTTATAGGATTCTTGAAGATATAAATCAGGATTTTCTGCTCTTAATTTGTCCGCTGCTTCTTTAGTATATCCTGCCGGATAATATCCATTTAATGGATCGTGAGCAGCAGTCTGATCTGTTACAACATCGGGAATAATTCCACGATTGAGTAATTCTGGAAGAATTTCTGCACAATTGCCGATCAAACCAATAGAAATCGCTTTACGTTCGGCTTTAAATTGATCAACTAATTTCAAAGCTTCATCAAGATTATCAACTTTAAGGTCGCAATAACCATCATGAATGCGTTTATCAATACGTTTTTCATCAATTTCTACAGTAATAGACACAGCACCTGCAAATGTAGCAGCAAGAGGTTGAGCTCCACCCATTCCTCCCATGCCGCCGGTAAGAACAAAACGACCGAACAAATCTCCACCAAAATGCTGGCGAGCACATTCAGCAAATGTTTCGTATGTACCTTGGAGAATACCTTGTGTTCCGATATATATCCAAGATCCGGCTGTCATCTGTCCATACATGATCAGACCAAGTTTGTCTAATCGACGGAATTCATCCCATGTAGCCCATTTGGGTACTAAATTGGAATTTGCAATTATTACTCTCGGAGCCGAAGTATAAGTTTGAGCTATACCAACAGGCTTGCCTGATTGAACCAAAAGTGTTTCGTCTGGTTCCAAATTTTTAAGAGCATCTATAATAGCATCATAAGATTCCCAGTTGCGTGCAGCTTTTCCTAATCCACCATACACAATCAAATCTTCCGGTCTTTCTGCATTTTCCGGATCGAGATTGTGTTGTATCATTCTATAAGCAGCTTCTATCTGCCAATTTTTACAAGTTAGTTGAGTACCTCTTGGAACTGTAACGGTTCGCATTAATACACCCCTTAGATTCAATTTATTCTAAAATATTTATCGTCTATTTATTTTATATCTTTATCTTCAAGTTTGTTTTTCTCAAAAATATCTCTGAATATATCCCAAGAATAAATCCCAGTGGAATGTCCATCTTCCCATTCAATATTCAAAGCATAATTGCCAACTTGATTAAGTTTTGCTATTTTATATTTTCCGGCAGCAAAAGTCTGAAGTAAATTTGGTCCGCCGCTTTCCCTTTTTGCCTCGTTGCATTCTGCACAAGGACAATTATCCCGTAATACTTTCAAGCTGATGATGCTCTCAAAACCATCATTCCATTCTGCTTTTAGCATGTTGGGTTGTGGTCTGCTTATTTTTTTAGGTGTCATAGACTCATCAAAAATTTAGTTTATATACTTTACACCAATACAAAATTAATTATATATTGCTAAAAAAAAAATTAACATTCAAGTTTTAACAAAAATATAACTAGTTAATCATATTATTGTTTAATTTATCTTTTGATCTTAGCCACAACTAATTTTTTTAAATCTAAGGCAAAATATTCTTAGATTTTCATTATATTGCATTGTATTTCTTAATCAAGGATAATAAAATGTTCAAATATATATTAGTATTATTAATTTCCTTTCCAGCTTATTTATTTTCAGGCAATAATGTTGATTTGATCAAGATAAATGATTCAACTTATATACATCGTTCATACTTTACTATCAATGGCAATGAAATTCCATCTAATGGATTAGTGATTTTATCTAATTCTAAAGCTTTAATTATAGATACTCCTTGGAACGATGCTCAAGCCCGAAATCTAATGAAAAAAATTAAAAATGAACTCAAAGCTGAAGCCAATTTACTTATTATCACTCATGCTCATAACGACAGAATGGGTGGAATAAAGGCAATGAAAGACAGAAAAGTTCATGCCATATCCAGCCCTCTTACTGCTAAATTAGCTGCAAAGCAAGGCTTTGCAATTCCAGACCCGGATATAAAACGTGATACTTCTTTTAAATTTGGTAATAGAACTATAAAAGTTGAATTCCCAGGCAAAGGTCATACAGAAGATAACATAATTGTTGCTCTTCCACTCGAAAAGACTTTGTTTGGAGGATGTTTTATTAAATCTGCACAATCTACAGATTTGGGTAATATCGAAGAAGCTTTTCCGAAAGAATGGATTGTTGCTATTAATAAAATCCTTAAAAAATATAAAGATTATACTTTATTTATTCCTGGACATGGCGAACATGGAGGAATAGAATTAGCAAATAAAACCAGAGAATTACTTGAATCCTTTTTAATGAATAAATCAATCAAAAAGTAATTTCTTTGTTAGATTTTTAGTTAATGTTTCTAATTTTTTTTGATTATCTTCATCGATAAAATCACTTACCGATTTAATCAGTTCAAGTCTGTTTTCGCCGAGCTTATACAAGCCTAGAAATAATTCTGCACCATGTTCATTTCTATTAAGCGATCCACTTATAATATATTTTACACTAAATTTATTTAGCGCTCTAATTTCCAAATGCGAAATTGGATTGTAATTTTCGACTGAATACATATTGAATAGATTATAAATCGAATCTCTAGTATCTATATCGTAAACAACATATTGAGGATTATCTTTGGCAATTTCAAAAATACTTTCGGCCAAAGCATAAGAGTTTACAACTTTTTTAGTATAAATATCCCATTCTCTAAATTCTTTATCGCTTACAAACTCAACACCGGTTATAGCTAAAGTTGGTGCAGGTTTCACTCTGAAACTTCCATCCATTTTACTAAACATATTAGAATCTTTTTTTGCAGAAGCATATGCTCTTTGCAATGAGCTTAGAAGTGAAGGATCGATCAAAGCTTGTTCGTTTTCTACATCTCTAAAATTGAGTAGACAATATCCTTCGCCTAAGTTTTTTTCTGAACTATCGTTAGCCAAAACAGAAATATAATCTGCCCGAAACATATTTTTAAACATATCAATTTTAATGACAGCAATTTCATAAGCATCTGCTTTTTTGGCAAGACTATAAGAATTTAATACTTCATTATTT
>CAZBNQ010000234.1:0-5372 GCA_964493035.1 uncultured Hyphomicrobiales bacterium
ATCTGAGTTTGTCTTCAATGTCAATAATATTGCTTTTTGGGCACCGCCATCAAAAATAATATATCCTTCTGAATTAGCAAACTTACGTTTAGTGGATGGTCCTACAATAGCAACAGGAGCATTGATATTATTTGGTGCATCGCTTTGACCAAATATCATACCTAAACCAGATCCGGAATGAAGATTGATTCTAACACCGCCGCGCACTATAGAACGAGCATTAGATGGTTTGAAAGTGATTGTATGAGCAGAATCTACTCCCACAATTTTTGAGCGAAAATCTAATGCAGGCAAATCACTTGTATTTATATCACCCTCATTATATTCAGCATCGGTAAATTCAAATACTACTGAATTTGAAATACCTCTTAAATATAATATATCTAAGGCATCCTTGATTGTAGCAAAGTTTCTTGGATGATTTAGATTCAACTTGCCAATTGTATAAGTGCCGTTCAAAGCTTCACTAATTTGGAAAGTATTGCATACTTCATTATTCTGTGGCACATTATCATTAGTATATAAAATTTTCATACAAGCTTTAAATGTTCCAGGGAATGGAGGTAAAAACGCAACTGGCCATACAATCTTTGTTGAATTGTATGTTGTTCCTGCTGGAATATCTTGAACAGTATAAATTTCATCATAGTGTACATTGTTTGCATTATCAGTAATTATCATTTCAACCTGAACATTCGACATATCAGTAATGCCGTTATTTGATACCTTGGCTGAAGGCTTAATAGGACGACCTACATATAAATTAGCATTCTGAGCAGGTTCATATATCATATCGGCTTGCGGCTCTTGATCGTATGCTACTCTAAATGTATATGTTTCGCCGCCATAAGGTGCGCAATTATTATAATCACCTTCATCTGCAGCACTTATTAGTTCGGCACATATTGTTAAAGTATAATCACCAATTTGAGTTGCATTAAAGTTTGGAAACTCTATTGTTGATTGTTGGCCTGTTAATAATGGATTGCCTGTAAAATCCTTTTGTACTGAACGTGTCCAATATTTCTGACCATTTTTATATATAGTTGCAACTACATTAAACTTTTCTACCGGATTGAGACCAACATTTTTCACAATTCCAGTAACCGGAATTTGGCCTAAAGGATATTTTTTCTCATTATATAATTTCGGAGTAATTATCTTTGTGGCAGAAATATCATTTTGCAATGCAATGATAAATTTTGCTTTCTTTTCGAAAATGTAGTCAGGATCTGTTGGTATTTTTAAAGTAGCAATTACTTCATACTCACCACCCTGTATGTTGTTAGTAAACAAATCCAAAGCACCATCATTATCTGGGCTTTGGTTTGCTGCAGCATATTTTGCATGAGTATAACGAATAATTGCTGGCTCGCCAACACCAGTAAAGTCTACTAACTCATCACTTAATATACCTTCTTCGGTAGCTGTGTAAATCAAATTATTTGATGGCAGCGGACCACGAATTTTATATGTAGTATTTATTAAGCCGGCATGAGTCGAACGTTTTGTTACTGCTAAGCCGGGATGATGCGGACTTGGTGGGTTGTTGTATATCGAATAAATCGAACCTGTTGGCAAAATTGATCCTTCTGCAGGATATACAGATTCGATTGTTGGTTTATTAGCTTTTACATTTAATTTAAAATCATAAACCTGTCCGTAATACGACCATCCACAGCCAGTTTGCCATGCTTGATCAAATGTATATAAGGAAGCAAGCATTCGCATGTTATATAAACCGGGTGTAGTTGTAATTGGTATTGTAATGTTTGCAGAATGGGCATTTCCCCATCCACTTGAGTAAATTACTTCGCCAGGATCGCTAAAATCCCCATCCTGAGTATAGTCGACGAATATTCTTACGTATCCGCCGTACTGCCAACCCCACATCCAATAACCGGATGATGCGAATGAAAATCTTTCACTCTGCACAACATTAACAATTGCTCCATGATTTATGTAATCAAGTGCTTGATTTGGTGCATCAACTATGGATACTCCGTTGAGTGAAAGTGTTGAGAAAGGAAATATCCCATACATTGCTAAGTATGGGCATGATTGTGCATTGGCTTTTGTGCTTGTAAACGTAAATGCATACAACACCAATGCCATGCTCAAAAGTAAACGTTTGAACATAGTAAACCCCTGTTTATTGGTCTATACATACAAAGAATTTAGTATTCTTCATCACTTAAATAATAATTTTTAATTTTTTTCCCTTGTTATTTTTTAAAAATTATTATTTTCGTGCAATTTTATTTTGTCAATATCGCCATTTTCCTTGATATTAACATAAGGTTTATTGTATGGTTACTAATATTACTATATTTTAATGATGAAGACATTTAACTTTAATTTTTATACAGCTTTAAAAGGATTTATTGATAAATCTTCCCCGTTATTTGCAACGAGGATTTCACTTCTTGTTTGCATTATTCTTACTTTTTTTGGCTTAATTTTAGGCTTCGCTTATGATTCTTTAGCTGTTCAGACTAATAGTCTTATTGCTTTTGTTGATATTCTAAACTCTTTTCTTTTTCTTACTGCTGCTAAACAAAGTATTAGAGAACCGGATTCTGTATTCAACTATGGTTATGGCAAATACGAAAGCTTGTCAATTTTGGCTTCCGGACTTATGATTACTGGTATTCTGGGTTTCACTTTCTATGAAATTATTAATAATTTTGCTAAACCTGAAGAATTAGTTGGCAATAGATATATTCTTCTCAGCTTCTCTTTTCTTTCGATGCTCTTGATGCTGTTTATGCATAAATTTCAAAAACGTAATTACAAAAAACATCTTCTCCCTATTCTTAAATATGATTCAAAATTATGGGAAAACGATACTATTGTAGAGTTTTTCGTTGTTGTCAATCTTTTGGTGGGAATTATTCTTCAATACTATGGTTTTGAATATTTGTCTAAGAATATTGACTCTTTTACTGCTCTGGGATTGGCTACATTCTCTCTTATTACTCCACTTAAAAATGCTCGTGCTGCTTTTAATCAACTAATGGATAGGACTATCGACGAAAATCTCCAATTCGAGCTTCTTGCCGTTATTGCCGAAAATCTTCATAAAATGTGTGAATTTAAAAGTATTCATACTCGTCAGTCTGGAAAGGATATTTTTATTGAACTCGATATTATCATGCCTTTTGATTATACAATCGAACAAAAATATGAGCTCGAAACTATTATCCGTGATCAAATCAAACAAAAATTTCCTACCTCTATTCCTAGACTTTATGTTGTGCCCTGCAATAAAGACTGTGTTTTTCCTGATAAACGTACTTGCCCTATCAGAGTAAACCAAAAAAAGAAATAATTATTTCCTTACCATTATCTGTTTTTTAAACATGCTCATTTTGCTGTTTGTATTTGGTCCGTCTAATTTACCTTCCTTTACAAATCGAATATCCTCGACTGTATAGAATGCATGCGGGTTGTATTCCTTTATTATTTTAATTGCTTCTTTAAGCCTCGACCTTTTCATTACAATAAACATAATTTTCACCTTGCCATGCTCTCCGTCTGCATCAGTAACAGTTAGATTATAATTTTGACTGTATAAATTTGCGACAAGTTCCGACGCATCATATTTTGTTATTACTCTTACTACTACCATACCCAATGATAGCAATCCCTCTATCATTATTCCAACATAAGTTCCTGTGGCATATCCGGCTGCATAAAAAAAGTAGTAATATATATTATTTGTGCTCTTAAATATCTGACTTACTGCCAATATCCATATAAACGATTCCAAAAATCCAAACAAAGGAGCTAATTTCCTAAATCCTTTGCTGATCAACATGATTCTAAGTGTACCCAGACTTACATCTACTATTCGAGCTGCAAATATTAATAAAGGCATTACTATCAATGCAAAGCTATTATCAATAATATAATTCAATATTTCCATATCTACTTTTCATTTATTCATATATTTATTTTGTAATTTAGCTAAAAGTTAGTAAATTATTATAATATATGTATAATTTTTGCAGTTGCCATTTTTTCCATTCTAAGGAGAAAGGATTGTATGTATAATTCTTTATTAGGTATTGGATGGGATCAATATGATAAACTACCTATTGCTGTAGCTGTACTTTCATTTGATGACAAAGATATTACCGATACTTTTCCAAGAATTATTTATGCAAATTCCCTTTTCAAAAAATTGTTTTCTATCAATCCTGATATTGACTTGCAAATTTCTTTAGATTCCTTGTTTGATTCTGATGAAATCCATAAATTCAAATCTATTCTTAATAATACTGACGAAGACCCAATTTTGTCTGTTTGTGACAAAAACTTCAATAATTATTCAATTAAATACTCAATTGATAATAACTTAATAATTAGTACATGGACAATTCAAGACTCCGAAGATATTATTTTCGACAACGTATTTTCTGAAATTTCAAGACAAAGTATAAATGAATTAGATGGCCTTTCTCTTTGGGTTATCGATACAAATTTCCAATTAATTAAATTCAACTCTGCTTTCTCTGATGGATTTGAACATATTTTTGATTTTAGACCCAAAATTGGTTTAAAGCTTAATGACATCTCCAAATTTAAAATTAATTCTGATATGATTATTAATTGGAATGAAAGATATAAACTTGCATTTAAAGGTGAAATTCATGAGTATGAAGATGAACAAAACATATTAGGCTTTAGGTCTTATTCTCTTACTAGAATTTTACCATTATATAAACCTTCGAATAAATCAATTATCGGTGCTTATGTAATTTCTCAAGATATAAGCAAACAAACCGAAATCATGATGGCACTAAGAGAAAGTGAAGAAAAATATAAAACACTAATTGAGCAAATCCCTATTGGTATTTATCGAACAAGTGCTAAAGGGGAAATCCTACATGCCAATAAAGCACTTTGCGACATGATAAAAGTCGAGGATCTTTATCAATTACGCAAATATAATGTGTTCGATTTTTATGTAGATTTTCAAGATAGGAAAGAATTTTTGCGTGGAGCAAATGATTCGAGTACTATTACTAAAGAATATAGAATGAAAACTGCTCAAAATGAAATTATCTGGGTTAGAGACAAAGCAACTCCAATCTTTGATGCACTTGGCAAGCTTTCATATTTTAATGGATTAATCGAAGATATCACCGAAACTAAAAACTCTCTCGAAATGCTTGAAGAGCGCGAAGCTCTGCTCAGCGATATCGTCGATAGCAGCGATAATATTATTTTCGTTGTAAATAGCGACAAAATTATTCTTTATCTTAATACTCCTTCAAAATTTAATTTAGATAATAAATCTTTTTATGGTCAGGATATTTCATCGCTTTGCAATCAATTAAACTTTTCAGATTTGCTTAATGAAATTG
>CAZBNQ010000235.1:0-5345 GCA_964493035.1 uncultured Hyphomicrobiales bacterium
ATCTAATAATGATTCAGGTAGACGGTATAGAAAAATATAGACAGTTGGTCCTAAAAACAAACCGGTAAAAATCCAAAGAATCCTTCTTCTATCAGACAACATCTTACTATTGATATACGAATGTATAAAGTTGGCAATAACAAACAAGAAGCAAGGTATCATGAATGGTTTAAGAAAACCAAAATGAACAATTTCATAAAGTTGATAGTAATCGAGCTTATCAAAATAAATATAATTATAATTGACCAAAGCAAGTGCAATGAATATTAATGGCGAAGTATAATAAATTGAATTAAAGATTTTTTTATGTCGTTCCCATTTCAACTTTGGAGTAATAAAACTAAAATGCATAAAAATTATTGGTACAATAAAGTAAGCAAAATCATTAAGCGTTCGAAGTATCAAACTGATGATTGGGGGCACATCACGAAGACCTCCCCAGGTATTTAAAAGCATAACCGCAGAACTGATTAAGAGCCAATGAAATACTAAAGATAGAGTCCTATCCTTTGCATTCCTAAGCATAAAAACTCCTAATACTACATATATCAATCCGACCAATGCTGATATTATGAAATAATCTAAGAAATAGAACCTTACTAATTCTAAATTTCTTTCTCTAATAATAATTTTTGATGGACTGTATTCATATTTACTTTTGACTCTGAGAGTATCATAAATATTAAATTTATCGACAACAATTTCAGCTGAGTTTTTATAATTAATTGGTATTCCATTTATTTCCAAAACTTCTTCATTATTAAGCAAGTATTCGCTTGATAAATAATTATTCTCCCTGGGCAAATCCGGTTTATTGAGCATAGTACCATTATTGATTACAGCAAGAATAATCAATATTGCATCAATAATATAAATGATTACATTACTTTTTTTGCCGGTTAATGAAGTTTTCATTTACAACCAATCAATAATTTCAATTATTTATTACAAACTTATATCATTTGAAATTAAATAAAAATTGATTTTTTCTTTTTGACTTTTAATTTACAAAATCATGACAAAATCGTGACAACTCCAGTTTGCACAAATCGTAGTTTTGAATAAAAAAAATAAGGAGAACAAAAATGAAAGCTCATAATCAACAATTCAAAGTTTTTAGCTTAGATTTTATAAAAGCTTACCTAATAACTATGCGACCATATCTTCTGTTTTTATCAGGAGCTACCGGACTTGCAGGGATTAGCATAGGATTTGATGGAGATTATACTCACTTTTTTCTTGTTTTCCTTGCCACTTTCCTATCATATGGTTTTGGGCAAGCTCTCACAGACTGCTTTCAAACAGATACAGATTCGATATCTTCGCCCTATCGCCCTCTCACACAAGGTATAATTAATAAAAAAGCAGTGTTAATTATTTCTGTTTCAGGTCTGTTGCTATGCACAATAATATTAAGCAGCTATTTTGTAGGGAATTTAATTCTGGGTTTGATTGCAGGATTAGGACTACTGACCTATACTTATTTCAAGAAACGTTGGTGGGCAGGACCTTTTTATAATGCTTGGATAGTAGTTGTATTAGCAATCATGGCAAGTCAAACAAATCTATTCAATCAATGGAATTTCGGTTTTAATTATAATAATGAGTATGTTCTGGCATTAGCTGTTGTATTTTTTGGCTATGCAAATTTTGTACTCACCGGATACTTCAAAGATATTGAAGCTGATAGACAAACAGGATATAATACATTGTTAGTAAAATATGGAAGAAAAGTTTCAGCTATTATTAGCGATTTATTTGCTCTATTACAAGTAATTGCTCTTAAGCTTTATATCTCTAATTCGAACTTATCATCAGAAATATTCGGTATGCTGGCAATATGGATAGCAATATATGCCCAATACCAAATTCACAAGGTTAAAACTGATTCTGATTCATATAAGGCTATATCACCGGTAGTACTTTCCTACATTTTAAGTATGTCTGCAATTAGTTTAAGAAATAATCCGGAATGGTTAGTATTTATCGTAAGTTTTAACGTAATTTACATCTTCACCATAATTTTTCGTCCAGAAAAATCACAGATATAAACCATGTTAGTAATAATCAATCATAAAGCTGCTGCAGGCAAGGCATTGAAAAAATGGGAAATATTCTCAAAGCATTTCGATTGGAGTGTTGATATTCCAATTGTAAAATATCCCCAAGATATCAAAGAATTTGATTCAATAATAAACGAATCAATAAAATCTGGTGAAAGTACATTTGTTGCAGCCGGAGGTGATGGCACAGTAAATACACTCTTGAACAAATTGATTGAAAATAGTAATGATTTAATTTTTACCTTAGCTGCAGTAGGAATAGGATCGAGCAACGACTTTCACAAGCCCTTTAATAATACATTATTGAATATACCATACAAATTAGATTATTTAAATGCAGAATATTGGGATATAGGCTCAATCAGCACAAATTTAGAACACAAATATTTTATTATTAATTCTTCTATTGGTATTACTGCAGATGCAAATGCATATTTTAATTCGAACAAGAAAATCATTCTTTTACTCAAAAAATGTTCGAGTAAACTTGCTATACTATATTCTGCAATAAAAACTATTCTAAGCTTTAGACCAATAATACTTGATATAACAATTGATGGAAAAAGTTATTCCAACATTAGAGTTGCCAATATTGGAATAGTAAAAAACACTCATTTTTCAGGAGATTTTTCATATTCTGAAAAATTTGATTATTCTGATGGCTTGTTTCAATTATTCATTATTGAGTTTACTAATAGATTTAATCTCATAAAAATATTACAACAATTAAGCAAACCCAAGCAAGAAATTATAAAAGGAATAAAGTGCAAGAAGATCGATATATGTTCGAAAGTGGATTTTAATATCGAATACGATGGTGAAATTATTAAATCTAATCATGTCATATTCCAAATAAAGCAAAATAAAATCAAGGTGTGCAAATGAAAGAATTAAATAAAGAAGAGCAAATTATTAGAACATTAAGTTCTAAATATAAAAGAAATCCAAATCAAATTAATGAATGGAATGAATCAGATTCTGAAATCATTAATTTGAATGACATTAATCAAAAGTCAAATCATTTGGCTATAACTTGCGATACAATCTCAGAGGAGTTAGCAATTGGTTTATATGACGAGTATTTAGCCGGATATATGTCAGTTACAGCTTCTTTAAGTGATTTGGCTGCAGTCGGTGCTAATCCTATCGGATTAATGAGTTCAATTTGCTTTCCTGAATCAATACCTAATAATAAGTTTATGGAGATATCAAAAGGTATTGATGATGCTTGCAACAAGCACAATACATACATTTTGGGTGGTGATACAAATTTTTTGGATAGGACTGTCATTAGCAGCACAGCAATTGGTTTTTGTGAGAATCCTATTTCGAGAATTGGTGCTAAGGATTCTGATATAATTTATTCAACATCATTACTTGGCAAAGGCAATCAATTTGCATTGACAAAACTCTTAGGCTTACAGCCAATTAACTATCTGCCAAATGCTAAATTAAGCGAAGGCAAAATAATATCAAAATATGCAAATTCATGTATTGATACTAGCGATGGTACGTTTTCATCATTAAGAATTCTTATGAATTGTAATAATATTGGCATACATTTAAATTCAATAGAAAGCATTATTTTCAAAGATAGTTTTCATATATGCAAATCTCTCCAAATCCCTCCATGGACTATCCTAGCCGGAAATCATGGCGAGTATGAGTTGATTTTTACAATCTCTAAAGATAAAGAACAAGAAATGCTTAAAGAACTATCTAAAATTAATTCATATCCTGTGGAAATTGGCAGAGTAAATAACTCAGGGTTTCTTTCTATAAACGATTCAAATTTAATTTTTTCTATCAATGATTTAGTATTTCCTGATATTAAAAGTACTAATGATTTAAGAAATTATCTCAAAAATTTTGCGAAAGTTATTTAATGACATTTTTTTGACAATTCTTTTACTTTGAGGTGACAAGCCGCATAAGCAAAGATAATAATTTTGCATTAAATAATTTGGAGAATAAAATGAATACTTATATGAAATCTCGTGGAGCTGAAAATTTCGATCTAAGAGAAATTTTGCTCAAAAACAGAAAGTTGAATCTCTCGGCAAGAGCTAAGTTTTTCGAATCTTTTATTAATAAGTTAAAAGATAATGAAGAGCATCAACATTTTAGAATTATTGATTCTCCCGCGTCCAGAGAAGTTAAAGTATGGGATGACTATTCTAAAGTATTTCGAAAAATGTTAATGTTCGGATCTAATAATTATCTTGATTTGGCAAATAATAGATATGTAATCGAAAAAACACAAAGATATTTAGATATTTATGGTGCAGGCATGGCTGGACCTCCGGTTCTTAATGGATATACAAAAATTCATAAGGAATTGGAGCAACGTATTGCTGCTTTCAAAGGCACCGAAGATGCATTGATTTTTTCAAGTGGTTATTCTGCAAATTTGGGTATTGCTCAGTCTATTCTCACTCAAAATGATCTATTGTTTTGTGATGAATTCAGCCATGCATCATTTACTGACGGCTTAAAGCAAAATAATATAAATCCTATTAAATTTGAACATAACAACATAAATCAACTTCATGAAATGTTAGATAATAAGGGTAACATCGGACAAGATAGATTCATAGCCATCGAAGGTGTTTACTCGATGAATGGAGATATTGCACCTCTTGATGAGATTTATAAAATAAAAAATAAGTATAATGCAATTATAATTCTTGATGATGCTCATGGCACAGGAGTTTTAGGACAAACAGGCAGAGGAACTTGTGAAGAATTTAATTTAGAAGGAAAAATTGATATTATAATGGGCACATTTAGCAAAGCATTTGGGATGGCTGGCGGATTTGTTGCTTCAAGCAATGAAATTATCAATTATATGAGATATTTTGCACGCTCCTATATGTTTTCTGCTGCAATGCCTAATTCAACTATTGCTTCACTCTTGGCTTGCCTCGATATTTTAGAAAATGATAATGATAGAATTAATGACTTAAAAATAAATATCAAATATGCAGAACAAAAATTACGGAGTATTGGGTTTGATATTAATGCCAATAGTCCTATAATTCCAATTTCTGTCCCTGCATATATGAATATTAGGAAAATGGCACGCGACTTACAAAAAATGAATATTTTTGTCAATTCAATTGAATTTCCTGCTGTACCTGTTTCAAAACAATGCTTTAGAATAAGTCTCATGTCAAGCCATACCAAAGATGATATTGATATGCTATCAGATGCATTTGCAACATTATGGCATAAATATTCTTTGAAGGACAATTAAAATGAAAAAGAAACTTTTGATAATTG
>CAZBNQ010000236.1:0-5344 GCA_964493035.1 uncultured Hyphomicrobiales bacterium
TTCCCTTTCCAAGGGCACACCGTCCGGTACAGTGTTGATATCGAGCATCATCATCGTATTAGCGAGTCATCCGAATTGGCTTTATCGAGAGGTGAAGGTATTATGTCGATTATTGTCGAACATAAAAGTGGTGCAACCGTCGAAAAGCTTTATAGCATTCACTACACTTGCCCTTCTTGCGGAAAATCATATGAACCTTTAGCTCCAAAGATGTTTTCTTTCAACTCACCTTATGGAGCCTGCCAAACTTGTGATGGTATTGGGGAAATTTTTGATTTAAGTCTGGATCTTATGATTCCCGATAAATCAAAATCTTTGATTGACGGTGCTGTTGAATATATGGGGCCTAAAGACAATTCTGTGTTGTGGAATCAAGTCGCAAGTTTTGCTGAAAAAAACAAGATTGATCTGAGCATACCATTTGATAAACTCAGCGAAGAACATAGAAATCTTCTGCTATGGGGCTCTAATCAAGAGATTGAAATACAACATAAGTTTGGCACTAGTTCTTCAGTTTCATATTCTCATAAATATATTGGAATTATTAATTATCTCCGCCATCAATTTAAGAGCAATACTCTTGGTGCGGCACAATTAAGAAAAATAGAACAATATATGCTCAACGAAACCTGCCATACTTGTCATGGTGGACGGCTTAAAGATTCAGCTCTTGCAGTAAGGATAAATAATCAAAACATTGCTTATACAACAAATCTTGATATTGCTAAAGCAAAAGAGTTTTTTGCTGATATTGACAATCACCTTTCAGATCGTGATAAAATCATTGCAAATCTTATTCTTAAAGAAATCAATTCGAGACTTGACTTTTTGAATGATGTCGGTCTTGGCTATTTGACTCTTGGCAGATCAGTAAGAACTCTTTCCGGAGGCGAGTCCCAAAGAATTAGATTGGCTTCTCAAATTGGATCGAAATTAGTGGGTATTATGTATGTTTTGGACGAACCTAGTATTGGACTTCACCAACATGATAATAATAAACTGATTAACTCTCTAAAAGAGCTTAGAGATCTCGGAAATACAGTAATTGTAGTTGAGCACGACAAAGCTATGATCGAAGAGTCGGATTATTTAGTAGATATGGGGCCTGGTGCCGGAGTGCATGGCGGCGAAGTCGTATTAGCACTCAATACAGATGAATTAAAGAAAAAGAAAAAATCTGAACTTAAAAATTCACTTACAGCACAGTATATTAAGAATTACAAAAAAATCGAAATACCCAAAGAACGTCGCCAGCCAAACGGTAAATATTTAAGCCTCAAAGGTGCAAGCGGCAATAATCTAAAAGATGTAGATCTAAATATACCACTCGGTATGTTTGTTTGTATCACCGGAATGAGTGGTTCTGGCAAATCCACCTTGATCAATGACACACTCTACCCTATTTTGTCAAAACATTTTTATAAATCAATTGCCCAACCGCTTCCTTACAAATCAATAGAAGGATTGGAATTAATTGATAAAGTAATTGAAATTGATCAAACACCGATTGGACGTACACCTAGATCAAATCCTGCTACATATACTGGTATATTCACGCTAATAAGAGACTTTTTTGCAGTACTTCCTGAAGCAAAAATCAGAGGATATAAAGCCGGTAGATTTTCATTCAACGTCAAAGGTGGGAGATGTGAAGAATGCGAAGGTGCCGGACTAAAAAAATTAGAAATGAACTTTTTGCCTGATGTTTATGTTACTTGCGATTCCTGCAACGGATTAAGATATAATGCCGAAACTTTACAAGTTAAATATAAAGGCAAATCGATTGCAGATGTTTTGGATTTGACTGTCGAAGAAGCTAATGATTTTTTCAAAGATATTCCTAAACTTAAAAACAAGCTTAAAACTCTTTTCGAAGTTGGTCTTGGCTATATTAAACTTGGGCAACAAGCACCAACTCTTTCCGGTGGCGAAGCTCAAAGAGTAAAACTTGCTACCGAACTATCAAAAACTAGCACAGGAAAAACCTTGTATTTACTTGATGAACCTACCACAGGACTACATTTTGAGGACGTCAAGATACTAATGGAGCACTTAGGCAGATTAGTTGACAAAGGAAACACATTGATAATAATCGAACATAATTTGGATGTAATTAAGTGTGCAGATTGGGTTATAGATTTAGGTCCCGAAGGTGGTGCCGGAGGTGGCAAAATAATTGCAGAAGGCAGCCCTGAGAAAATAGTTCAATGCAAAATGAGCTATACAGGAAAATATTTGAAAGAGGAGCTTAAATAATCAAATAATCATTGAATTTTGCTAAGCTTTTTAATATCTTTGTATTATTGTTATTATTAATAATGGTAATATTTGATGAATATTGATACTTTTTATAATTTCATACATATAGTTAACAAAAACATTTGTCTAATCAAAGGAGATATTAATGGCTGAAGAAACTAAATTCGTGCCATTCGTTCCTGCAAGCAGCAACATGTCTGAAATGACCATCAGAGCCTTGATTCTTGGTCTTATCATGGCAGTTGTACTCGGAGCGGCAAACGCATATCTTGGTTTGAAAGCGGGCATGACAATCGCAGCTACATATCCTGCAGCTGTTATTGGTATGGCTCTACTCAAAGTTATGCGTGGATCTATTCTCGAAGAAAACTTTGCACGTACTGTTGGTTCTATTGGTGAATCAGTTGCAGCGGGTGCAATCTTCACTATTCCTGCTTTCTATATTGCAGGTATATGGAGACCTTTCAATACAACTCAAAATTATATCACTGCTTCTTTAATTTTGATTTTCGGTGGTATTTTGGGTATTATGTTTGTTGCTCTGCTTCGTAGAGTTATGGTCGAAGATAAAGACCTACCCTACCCAGAATCAGTTGCAGCAGCAGAAATTCACAAAACAGGCCAAAACTCAGGCGGTAAATCCAAATATTTGTTTGGCGCTATGGGTATGGGTGCATTAGTTAAAGCTATGGCTGAATTTAAATTATTCCCTTATATTTGGGAAAACTTCCTTGAATTTACAAAACAAACTGTTACTGGTACTACTTTTGTTGGCAAAGGTGGATTATTTTTAAGCTCGCCCGGAGTAAGCCCTGCTTATATGGGTGTTGGTTATATCATTGGTCCAAAACTTGCTGCTCTAAACTTTTCCGGTGGTTTGATTGCTTGGGGTCTATTAGCTCCAATCATTTATTACTTTATTTCACCAAATATCGATTTGGCAGCTTGGGCAAATTACTTAGTAGCTAATAAACATATCACTTTAGATGCAGCTACTGCAAAAGTAAGCGATCCATTATTCCAAATTACTGAAGTTTGGAAATTTATCGTTCGCCCAATCGCTATTGGCGGTATGCTTGTAGGTGCAAGTTTGACTCTCTGGAGAATGAGAAAAAGCTTAATAGCTGGTATCGTTCGTTCAGTTAATGACGTTAAAAAAGCAGCTCAAGGCGGCGGCACTTCCGAAAGAACAGAAAAAGATATTCCATTCCCATGGATTATGTTAGGTATATTAGTTGTTGCAATTGCTACATTCTGCATCACATTCTTTATTTTCAATACTAGTTTGTTGGTTGCAATTGTTTCTGCAACAATCCTTATTATTCTAGCATTCTTCTTTGCAGCAGTATCAGGTTACCTTGTTGGTATTATGGGTTCATCCAATAATCCAATTTCTGGTCTTACTCTAACTGCACTTGTAGTAACAGCTTTAATCTTAGTATTATTAGGCGTAACAAAAGAAACCGGCGGCGTAGCTGCAGTTCTTGGTGTTGCTGCTATAGTTTGCGTTGCTGCTGCTGTTTCTGGCGAAATGCTTCAAGATTTGAAAGCAGGACATATTCTTGGCGGTACTCCTTGGAAGATGGAAATTGGCGACATCGTTGGTGTTGTTCTTTCAGGTGCTGTTATGTTCTTGGTACTTTCTTTCCTCAATGATGGCGATATTGCAAAGGGCGTTTTAGAAGGTTACGAAGGTGGCTTCGGTTCTAAATCTCTTGCTGCTCCTCAAGGTGGATTGATGGCTATGCTTTCGCAAGGTATCGTTGGCGGACAAATGGCTTGGCCACTTATTATTGTTGGTATGCTTATGGGCGTTGGGTTTGTTTTAATGCAAGTTAAAAGTCCGATGCTTGTTTCTGTTGGTATGTATTTGCCATTAGAAACTACATTCGCTATCTTTATCGGTGGTTTAGTGAAAGGTATCGTTGAAAAAATCAACGAAAAACGCGCTCATAACGAAAATCAAAAAGCTCGTATCGAAAACGTCGGTGTACTTTTGGCTTCAGGTTTGATTGCCGGCGAAGCGCTTATGGGACTTGTGTTTGCTGGTTGTGCTGTATTTGAAATATTCCCTCCGGCTTTATTCCCTAATGCTTCTTTTGCTATTAGTATCATTGTCTTAGCTATTGTTGGGTGGGTTTTGACTGCTCTTCCTGTTAAACATGCAGGCGATCCAGACGAACCAGCCTCACCTTCTGGTATGTAATTTTTTATAATCCCATGTAATCAAGCACTTACATGGGATTTTTTAATCTTTATAGGAGAACTATCATGGATAATTTTAACCAAACAAGCATTAATAGCAGTGCAGAGTTAGCTATTCTTGGTCCTATTGTTGATAAACAAGCTCGCGATATGAGCTTTGTTGGTATTACTTTCATTATCATGGGTGCTTTAACTTGTCTTAGCATTATCGGGGCAATTTTTGGTATTCCATACATCATTATGGGTTTAAGACTAAGAGAATCTTCTCAAGCTTTGCTTTCTTATTTAGCAACTGGAAATGTAGTTGAATTAAAGAATGGTTTTGAAAAAAGCAGTTCATTCTTTAACATAATGAAGATTTTGATGATTATTGGTCTTGCAATCGTTGCTTTATATATTTTTGTTATTTTAATGCTTTTAATAACAGGTGTATTTTCGGGATTACCACTTTCAAATTATTAACAATACTTGTGTAATTTGAATAATTACAACTTATTATTTTCTTTATTTAATTGGGTTTATTCTTATGTGATTAAACCCAATTTTTTTTTATGTAAATTAATATCGATTTGTTTGGGCGTTCAACAAAACTCTAAACTAATCTACAATTTGGATTATGATTATTATAACGAAATTCTTACTTTAGCAAAATCAAAGACTGAAGAAGGTACACTAAGTTACACAAAGTAAAGAGGTTAAACTATATAATCTTCTTATCTGCTGAATCTTGAGTTGATTTAATAGATTATAATTTTAGAATCATAGACTGAAGAAGGTACACTAAGTTACACAAAGTTTTACACTAAGTTACACAAAGTAAAGAGATTAAACTGCATAATCTTCTTATATGCGGAATCTTGAGTTGATTTAATAGATTATA
>CAZBNQ010000237.1:0-5326 GCA_964493035.1 uncultured Hyphomicrobiales bacterium
TGTTAAAATTGTTAAAGATGTCGCTAATTATACTTTGATTGGCAGAGTTCCTCCGCAAGTCGAATCTGTCAATAAAGTTGGATTGCGCAGACGTGGTTTTGCTCCAGAAGTAATACAAGAAATCGAAGCTTTCTATGATACTGTTTTGTTTTCCGGATATAACAACCGCGATGGTATTAACAAATTCTTGGAAAGAGGCGAAGTTTGTAATGAAGTGCGCCATTGTATTGATTTTATCTTGAATTCTACCAGAGGAATTCATAGATAATCATCTAATATTTTTTATTTTAAGAGCTTGTTGAATCTTTTCGACAAGCTCTTTTTTTTAAAATTTAATATTTTTATTTTTCCCGCCTATATATTGCTTACTGCCTGAATAATCAATATTATCTATATAGCTTATCAATTCGGGATATAATGTCTTAAATAAATCATACATTTTTAATTCATCTTTATAAGCTTCATTGACGCTGTCATAATATGTTTTCCCTGATATCCAATGTTCTAAAAACAATCTGGAAGCAAAAATAGTAACCGAATTTATCGCTTCTGCCCCATTTACTCCACTTGCTCCTATCGCTTCCCAATCATCAATTGTTGATTTTCCATAGCAACATGTTTGGTATACTACTCGGATCCTATTTGATTTTTCTATTGAATTTAATATATCTTCTATCTCAACTAATTTATCATTAAATGATAATTTGTTTTCTGTGCCATGCATATTTAAAACTATATCTACTATATATCCGGAATTCACTAATCTATTTACTTCATCAATAAATATTTTTGAATTTGAATAATCATCAGTCAATGTTACAATTTTATCATACTTATCAGCAACAATTTCTTTACAAGCATTGATAATATAATCTTCGCCATAAATATCAATCACATCTAATATAGGCATTCCGGCAATTACTTCTTTATCGACTTTAAATAATTTTGAGAAAAGATCAACTAACTGAGGACGCATTTTTTCAAGCTCTTGCTCGTCGGCATTCATAATATCAAGATTTTCGACTAGCAAAACCAATGCTTTTTTAGGCAGATTTTCATCAATTACCTGATTTGCATTTTCTTCGCTACAAGAAAATTGAATAAAAGCTAAAAATAAGATTAAGAGAATATTTTTCATTTCGTATCAATTAATTTGAAACAATCAATGGTAATTTAACAATAAATTTCGTACCATTTGGTATGTTTTTTTCAATTGAAATAGTACCTGAAAGATCATCAATTGCTTTCTTTACAATCGACAGCCCTAATCCACTTCCAACAATTTTCCTTGAATTGGATAGCCTGGCAAATGGTTCGAATACTAAGTGCATTTCTTCTTCAGGGATTCCTATGCCAAAATCACTAACAACAAACTCAATATGATTATCCAATTTTTTCAATTCAAAGTTAATCTCCGAACCAATTTCTGAATATTTGCAAGCATTTGTCAATAGGTTTGAAAAAATCTTTTGAATTCGCCCTTCTTCGCTTATTATATTCAAAGAATCAATAGATGCATTAAAAATTAGATTATGATTTTGATTGTCTATCAATCTTATTTCCTCGACAATTGTTTTGCTTATTTCAACTACATCCAATTGAGAATAGTATACAATTTTATCAGACTCTTTCTCAATAAATAATATTTCGTCTAATAGTTTAGTAGGTTTTTGGACAGACATCAAAATTCTATCGAGGAAATTATTAATTCCATCATATTCCTTTCTTTGAAGCAGCTCTTTTATAATATAAGTGGATGACATAATAAGAGTCAATGGGTTTCTATATTCATGCGTTACTATTGAAATAAACCTTTTCTTCATAGTATTAAGCTCAATTTCCTTTTCTAAAGCCAATTTTAATTCAATTTGGGCTTTCATCAATTCTGACTCAGTTCGTTTGTGCTCTTCGATTTCGTATTGAAGTTCCATATTTGCATTTTCTAATTGGGCAGTTCTCTGGGCTATACGCTCTTCAAGTTCTTCATTAAGGCTAATAACTTCTTTTTCTGCAAGTACCCTTTGAGTGATATCAGTAGCAAGCATCATTCCATAAAATGTCTTTCCGCTATCATTATAAATTGGAACTGTTCTCACCTGAAATACAGAATTACTAATAGGGAGATCAATTACATTGAAGCTACCTTTTAACGAATCTTTAAAGTTTTTTTCGAGTACTTCTGCCAGTTCATTTGGAAATACATCGTAAACATTTTTACCCAGAATTCGATTTTTGTATAATCCTGCTTTCATCATCCCTGAACCATCTGCAAGCACAAAATCCAAATTATTATCATAAACAAGAATGACACTATCAGGAATGTTTTCAATTAAGGCTCTATATTTAGATTCACTTTCTTCCAAAGCAATAGTTTTATGAACACGTTCAGTAATTAAATCTACTTGCAAAACAATATTAGCTACATTATCATCATCCATAAATACAGGATAAGCTTTCATAGAAAACCAATTTTTTCCATGAATAGATGGCGAATAGTTCAATTTAGCAGCAAAAATATCATGATCGAATTCAAATTCCCAACTTTGAGCAGAAAAGGATTGGAATACATTAAAAAACTTTATTTTCGCATCATAATCATTAATAAAATTGTCTAAAAATGAGTAGTTGATTGTTTCTAAATATCCATTAGGCAATCCAAATAGTTTGTTAAAAATTGCATTAGCTTTCAAACAAATACCTTGTTTTGAGAGTATTACTAATCCAGAATTTGATTGTTCGACAAGCTGAACAAAATAGCTTCTCTGCTCTTCAACCTTCTGATTAGCTTCATACAAATCAGTAATATCATTAAAGAAAACAAGCAATGCAAGTTTTTCATCTAAAACAATATTAGTATGGTTGAGACTAACCAATAGAGGTTTGCCATCACTATTAATAATTTCGCCATAAACTAAAGAATAGTTTACTTCAATAGGCTTGAAATGATTAAAATGACCAATTTTAAGAAAATTATCAAAATTCATCATACTCAATTCAGAAAACGAATAGCCCGAAATTTTTGAAGCTTGAGGATTTGAAAATACAATTCTACCATCCACAACGATAAGAATACCAACAGTAGCAGACTGAATATAATGTTTATATCTGGATTCGATTTCTTCTTTTTCTTTATTAGCTTTATCAATTTTAACTAATTCTCTAAGCATAAGCCAATAAATAAGCAAACCACTAACAATAACAAAAGCCCATCCCTTAAAAGTTTGAATATTTGTGATAACTTGATTATCGTTGCTTATTATTTGAACTAATTTATCCGAAAATATAATATATAAACCTGCAAATACAATGTAGAGAAGGAATATTTTTATAACCGGTTTTTTGTTAATTCTTTCCATCATATGCCCATGTTGAAAAAAATATGTTATTAATAGTAAATAGACTGTTTATAATAAAAAAAATTTTTCCTAAATTTGTATTCTTATTGAATTTATCAATAATAAAGGAGAAATAATGAATATATTGGTATGCATTTCACGCGTGCCTGACACAGCTTCGAAAATATTAGTAGGAGCAGACGGGAAAACAATCGATAAGAATGGCTTGAAATTCATTCTAAATCCATATGATGAATTTGCCTTAGAAGAAGGCTTGAGACTTCGTGAAAAAAATGGCGGAACTGTTACTGCAGTTACTTTCGGTACAGACGCTAATGTTGAAATTCTCAGAACAGCTTTAGCTATGGGAGTTGATAAAGCTATGTTGATCAAAGGCGATGAATCTGCTGATTCTTTTGCTGTAGCTCAAAACTTAGCTAATGTTGCCAAAGAAATAAATCCTGATTTGATTCTTATGGGCAAACAAAGCATTGATTTCGATTCTTTGCAAATGCCATCTATGTTGGCTGAAATTTTGGACATGCCTTCGGTTTCTGTTGTATCAAAACTTACAATCGATGGTACAAAAGTTACTGCCGAAAGAGATATTGAAGGTGGAAAAGAAGTAGTCGAAGCTTCTCTTCCTTGCATTATCAGTGCCCAAAAAGGCTTGAACGAACCTAGATATCCTAAACTACCTGATATCATGAAAGCAAAATCCAAACCTGTAGAAACTAAAGATGCTAGTTCTGTTGCAAATAGAGTTTCAATACTTGGATTGGAAATTCCTTCCAAACAAAGAGCAGGTGTATTGCTTAGTGGCTCCGACGAAGATATCGACAAATTAATTAAAATGCTTCACGAAGACTCTAAAGTCATATAATTATCAGGAGATTTAAAAGAATGAAAAATATATTAGTTTTTCTAGAAACAAATAATAATACTTTAAAACGCGTTTCTTTCGAAGTAATTACTGCCGGCAAAAATATTGCAGACAAAACCGGTGGCAAATTAGTTGGCGTTATTGTTAATGGCAACAATGATGCTATCAATTCTGCTAAAGAATATGGTTTGACCGAAGTTGTAAATGCTAAATCTGATAAATTAGCTAACCACTCTTCTAAAGCAGTTGCTGAATTAGTGGCTCAAGTTGCTAAATCCGAATCAATTGATTGTGTTATTTTCCCAGCTAATGCTTCCGGCTTGGAATTAGGCCCAAGAGTAGCTGTCAAACTCGAAGCAGGTTATATTTCTGATTGTATTGCTCTCGAACTTGAATCTGATAATATTACTGCAAAAAAACCTGTTTATGCCGGAAAAGCTTTGTTGAAAACTCAAGTGAATACTAACGTTAAAGTTTTCTCAATCCGTCCTAATGTATTTACTGCTGTCTCAGCTCCTGCTGGCTCATTAAACATTAAAGATTTTGCACCAAATCTTTCAGATAAAGATTTTACTGTTGCAGTCAAAAATGTAGCTAAAAACGAAGGAAAACTTGATGTGCTCGAAGCTGATGCTATTGTATCAGGCGGTAGAGGTATTAAAGCTCCTGAAAATTACAATTTGATTGAAGACTTAGCAAAAGTTTTGGGTGCTGCTGTTGGTGCTTCACGTGCAGTTGTAGATGCAGGATGGCGCCCTCATAGCGAGCAAGTTGGTCAGACTGGCAAGACTGTATCACCTACTTTGTACGTAGCTTGTGGTATTTCCGGTGCTGTTCAGCATTTAGCCGGTATGTCAAGCTCTAAAGTTATTGTTGCTATCAATAAAGATAAAGATGCTCCAATATTTAAAGTTTGCGATTATGGTATTATTGGTGACTTATTCGAAGTAATGCCAAAACTAACAAGCAAATTGAAAACTACTTTAGGCAAATAATATATTTTATATATTATGATAAAAGCTGTCTGAAATTCAGACAGCTTTTTTTATAAAAAAAATGAGGCAGTCCCAAAAGGACTGCTTCTTTTTATTATTAAAAAATGGTTTTA
>CAZBNQ010000238.1:0-5310 GCA_964493035.1 uncultured Hyphomicrobiales bacterium
ATTGATAATATTGATCATCTTTCGGGCTCTATAAGCGAATGGATTTCTGAATTTATTAATTTCACATCAAATTCAAATTTTTCTGAATTTAAGTACTTTAAACTATCTGATCAGCTAAACAGCAATAAAATTAAAGACTTTATTAGTTTCCATATAGTTTTGGGTTCGAGATTTGTTTATAATTATCTTAATGTAATAAATTTTGAATTAAAAGCTTGGTCTGATATTAAAATCAATAACTTTCTCGAGAATAAACACAGTTTCTTGCAAAGATATTATTCTAATATCAAAAATTTAAGTTTTGGGATACCTGCTCTGATTGAATTATGTATTGATTCGTTACTCAAAGAAGCAGAACCTGATCATTTAGAAAATATGATTACTCAATCTGCATATGATTATATTATTAAATATTATAACTCTGAGCAGATTTCATGGATAGAGCAAGCTTCACTATTCGAAGATTTCGATATGACTGATATAAGTCTGCTCCCCGGAATAGATGATAATTATGAAATTGCTTATTATTTCCTCAGATCAGCATCTGATATATGCAGAGAAAATTCTAAAGGGAAAATTGAATTTCAACCTATTGCTAGATATTTTATCTTAAATTATTTAAAACTTAAAAAACCGGATTTTGTAAATACAATTATCAATAGTATTAATTCTGCAAAAGAATATAAGGAATTATTGATCAATGTTGATAATGAAGATAAACATCTAATCAAACAATTCTATTTTCTAAATAGATTTGATCGCATTTTTGCAATTCAGGATATGTTTGGAGATAAAGCAGGCCAGGCAAGAAAAATATTAGAAAATTATCCTAACTTATTTATCAAAAACAAACACACATATTCACTTTCCGAAAAGCTAACAAAAGCTTTAAACTCTGTATTTATAGCCAATTCTCAGTTATTTTTCGATAAATATAAAGAGAAAGTAAAACGTATTTGGGATGCTTATTCTAGCACTATTAAAATAGAAAATGATAAATACCAATATGAAATTGAAAAATTGAAGCAAGACGAATATTCAATTAAAAAAAGAATACCCGAATGCGAAAAAAGTATAGCAGTATATTTTGAAAAATTACCTGAAGTGGAAAACCGAATAGAAAAATACAAAATTGATCTAAATGAATATTTTAAAGCAATTAATCCAGGTTTTTCAATAATTGCTATGATTTTGGGAATTATAATATTCGCAATTTCACTTATATTCAGAGAACATATTGAACTTTCATTTTTAATTGGATTTTTAATTATTGCCTTTGCATTTATGGGATTTGGTTTTTCTAAATTCTACAAGGTAGTAAAAACAAAGCTCAACATAAGAGATTACAGCCAATTTGTGGAGAAAATCCAAGAATTCGAAGCAGAAAGAGATAAAATTATTAAAGATATAGAATTAAAAAAACTGGAAGTCGATAATTTGAATTTAAAGATTAAACATATCAATGAATTAATCGATAAATTCAATAAAAATATCGAATCAAATAGAATAAAGCTGGAGGAGTCTTTTGTCGGCGATTAAAAAAAATAGATTGGGCGAAAATCTTTTATCAAAATTTGAAAATTTTAACTTTAGCAAACAATTAATAAATGAGTTAGAATCTAATAAACAAGAAATTTCTATTAAAATTCTTCATGGTTCTGCTAAAGCTATAATTACAGCTTTGATCAACAAGAATATAAGCCTTCCATTATTTATTTTGACAGATTCGATTCAATCTGCCGAAGATTGGTATCATGACTTATCTTTAATGCTCGAAACAGAAAAAATTTCTACATTGACGCACAAGCATAGATCACAAAATTTAGCTGATCACGAATCTGAAATATCCTCAATTATTGATGCTATATCAAAAATTTCTACTTTTCGAGACTCAATTTGTATTGCAACTCCTGAAATTTTTGACGTAAAAATACCTAATCCTGATTCAATTCTAAATTCGAAGATCAGGATAAGTGTAAATGAAACAATAGCTTTCAATGATTTTACAGCCGATTTGATGCTTAATGGATTTCAAAGAGAAGTATATGTTTCTGAAGCTGGCGAAATTTCTATTCGTGGTGGAATTGTAGATATATTCCCAATCGGCTGGGATAATCCTCTAAGAATTGAATTTTGGGGCGATGAAATTGATTCTATACGCGAATTTGATCCTGTTTCTCAAAGAAGTATAAGAGAACATAAATCCGTCGAGTTTATTTCTAAATTAGTAAATAATGATGATGACTCTGATTTGACCACATTATATACTTTTCTTCCAAAAGATTTGTTGTTTGTAATCGATAATCCTAATTTAATTGATCTTGATAGAACTAACTTGTTAGGAATTGATAAATTTAGAAAATTCATTATTAATCCAATTGGGACTGCCGATATCCAAATCAAATCGAGTCCACAACCTCTTCTCGATTCATCAATATTAAAACTCAATCATGAAATTAGGAATTTAGCATCAAGAGATATACTTTTATTTATTGGCTCTGATAGTCAAATACATAGAGACAGGCTCAAAGATTTGCTCGAAAATGCTATAAATAATTATGATGAATCAGAAAATGACACCGTCACAATTGATTTTGATAAATTAAAAAACAATATTAGCTGGGCAAGTGAATCTTTATCTTCAGGCTTTATTTTAGCTGAAGAAAGAATTGCATTTTTCTCTGAAAACCAAGTATTTGGCAGAAGAAGAATCAAAGACAGCAAAAAGAAGAAATCCGCAGAATCTATTACTCTAAAAGAATTAAAACAATTGCAGATTGGTGATTATGTAGTTCATGAAGATAAAGGTATTGGACGTTTTGATGGTTTTCAGACTATTGAAATAAGCGGATCTAAGCAAGACTGCGTTAGAATGATTTTCTCAGAAGGCGATGTGCTTTATGTAACTCTAAACTATATTCATAAAGTTCAAAAATTTTCGGCTTCAGAAGGTGTTGTTCCCAAACTAAGCAAGCTTGGATCTACTGAGTGGCTTAGAAAAAAAGAAAGAACAAAACGTAAGCTAAAAGATATTGCCAAGGATTTAATTGAATTATATGCAGCTCGAAAAAAATCCAAAGGCTATGCATACCCAATTGATGATATTTGGCAGAAGGAATTTGAAGCTTCTTTTATGTATGAAGATACTTTAGACCAAGCTAAGACTACCGAAGAAGTGAAAAAGGATATGGAATCTGAAGTTCCAATGGATAGATTGGTATGTGGTGATGTTGGATTTGGCAAAACTGAAATTGCCGTTCGCGCTGCTTTCAAAGCCGCACAAGCTGGCAAACAATCTGCTGTGCTGGTGCCTACTACTGTATTAGCTCAACAACATTTTATGACTTTTAAAGATAGAATCAGTAGATATCCTGTTACTGTTGATGTTATTTCTAGGTTTAGAACAAAAAAAGAACAGGACGAAGTGCTTAATAAATTGAAAAATGGCAAATTGGATATTTTGATTGGAACACATCGCTTACTAAGTAAAGATATTCAATTTAAAGATTTAGGCCTACTAATCATTGATGAGGAACATCGATTTGGGGTTGGTGCAAAAGAAAAACTTCGCCAAATTAAAGCTTCGATCGACACATTGACTCTCACGGCTACACCAATTCCCAGAACACTTAATTTTTCATTAATGGGAGCCAGAGATTTAAGCCTAATCGAAACTCCTCCTAGAAATAGGCTTCCAGTAGAAACCGAGATAATTGATTGGATTGATGAAGATATTGTTGAGATTATAGATAAGGAGCTCAATCGAGGTGGACAAGTATTCTTCGTAAATGATAAGATTGATGGACTTGATAAAATTGCTACTGATCTCAAAATGAGAATGCCATTTATCAAATATGGTATTGCTCATGGGCAGATGGCTCCGGCTGAACTTGAAAAAGTTATGGAAAAATTTGTTCAAAGAAAGATTGATATTCTCTTTGCTACTAAAATTGTTGAGTCTGGATTGGATATTCCAAATGCAAATACAATGATAATTAACAACGCAAATAATTTTGGGCTTGCAGAGTTATATCAATTGAGAGGAAGAGTTGGACGTTCGAGCACTCAAGGCTACTGCTTTTTAGTTGTTCATCGCATTGGTAAAATGCCTATGAAAGCTCTGCAAAGACTCCAGGCAATCGAAGAATTTACTGATTTGGGATCAGGGCTAAAACTTGCAATGCGCGACCTTGAAATAAGAGGAGCCGGAAATTTGCTTGGTCCTGAGCAAAGTGGTTTTATTAATGAGATTGGGTTCGACCTATTTCATAAAATATTGGATGAAGCTGTTCAGGAACTTAAAACAAGCGAATTTAAAGAGGTATTTAAAGACGATATTACTGAGGATGTTCCTCTATTTAAAAATGATGATATATCAATTGAATTATATTCTGATGCTTTCCTTCCTTCAGACTATATCGAAAATGATACAGATAGATTTGAATATTACAAAAAGCTTTATAAAACCGAAACTAATAAAGATCTTGAATTAATTATTGAAGAATTAAGCGACAGATTCGGAAAATTGCCTAGGCAGGCTAAAGAATTAATATTTGCAGTAAAACTTAGAATTGCATCTTTAAACACAGGATTTACTAGAATTATTCTTGGACCTGAACAATTAACTGCTGATTTTCCTGATGCAAAAGATGAACGGTATTACAAACTGGCTTTCCCCCATGTTGTGGAATATTTAAATACATTAGCTTTTGTTTCTTTGAAGCAAACAAAAGCAAAGTTGATAATGCAAGCTAATATTAATGACCGCAATCAAGCAATCGAACTTATGTGGAAAATTAAAAAGACAATTGAAACATTAGACACGGATTATTAAATCCGGTCTAATATTTCTCTCATTTTATTTATATTAGTTTTGAAATCACCTGAAAATAATCCTGAACCACTAACTAACATTGTGGCTCCTGCTTTTGCTATTAATTCTACATTGTCATTTTTAACGCCGCCATCAACTTCGATTTCGACATGATTAAGGCCGTTTTTATCTAAAAATTCTCTGAGATTTTTAGCTCTTTTCAAGTAAGACTCTATAAATTGTTGTCCTCCGAATCCCGGATTTACTGACATTAAAAGTATAAAATCACAATATTCGGCAGCAGCAAAGGCATACTCTAAAGGAGTAATCGGATTTAGTGCTATTCCGGCTTTTTTTCCAAATGACTTTATAAATGATAATGTACGATGAAGATGTGGTACAGCCTCGGTATGGACTGATATCATATCTGTACCCGATTCCGCAAAATCCGGTATATATTTATCCGGATTTTCAATCATCATATGACAATCAATAGG
>CAZBNQ010000239.1:0-5303 GCA_964493035.1 uncultured Hyphomicrobiales bacterium
GCTTTGCTAAAAGAAAAAATGGGTAAATATCAGGAAGCTGCTAATCTTATGTATAGGGTTATTGATTCTATGAAAAATAGTAGATTCAATGGTATCATAAGTACTGCAATTACTGAATTTAATCACATAATCAAATCCTCCAAAAATACTGTAGATCTGAAGAATTTCGATACTTGTTTTATCCATGATTATCCAGTAGATCTTCGGATAATAAATAATTGGGATATGGATAATACAGATATTGATCTGCATGTATTTGAACCCAAAGATATCGAATGCAACTTTAAAAATAAATTTACTTTAAATGGTGGCAAACTTAGCTATGATATGACTGGTGGCATGGGACCGGAAGAATACATGATAAAAGATGCCCCTAAAGGAAAATATAAAATCAAAGTGAATTATTATTCTGATAGGAGCCAGAAAGCATTTTCCGAAAAACCAAATCTAAAATTATTGATTTATACAAATTATGGCAGAGCAAATGAAGAATGCCAGGAAATTATGTTGAAATTAGATTCCAAAAAAGAAATTCAAGAAATTGCTGAAATAGAAATTAAATAAACATCGTTGATAATATACAAAAATGGCTTTAATAGAATAATCACTATTAAAGCCATTTTACAATCATTATCTTAAATTATTTTTTCTTATGATTTTTAGCAATTTTCTGAGCTTCGCCAAAAAGATTCATAGCTTTCTGTAATTGTTTGTCAACTTTAGTAAAAATAACAGACTGAGCTGAACGATCCCAATTGATATTAGCAACTACAGCTTTAATTGCAGTTTTAATATATTCTTTATCGATTTCATATTCAGCGTCATTCCACTTAACGCCTTTAGCTTCGGCTAGTTTTTTAAATTCAGCAAGATCAGATTCAGTTAAATCATATTCTTTAAAGAATTTATTGAAATCGCCATTGTATTTTTCTTTGATTTTTTTGCCGCTTCCAAGTATATTATTTACGTATTCGTTGAATAAACCTTTCATTCTAAGCTGGATGCTAAAATCAGTGATTGTATCAGATTTTATTATATAATCAGGAGTGATACCACCACCGCCTAATACTGTGCGTCCACCACGAGTTTTATAAATTGGAATAGAATCAAGATTTACAATATCATCTTTAGACTTGCCTTCATTGTCTTTAGCCAAATTCTTCTTGATTTTTTCTAAAGCATGATCCATATTAGAACCTTCTTCGAGTTCAAGTCTGCCCAAAAGACTTCTGTATCCGGCTTTATCTTTATATGGACGTTGGATGCTTCTACCGGAAGGAGTATAATATCTTGAAATTGTAAGTCTAAATGCCGAACCATCAGGAATATCATACTGACGTTGAACTAAACCTTTACCAAATGAAGTAGTACCAACAATTAGACCTCTATCCAAGTCTTGAATTGCACCGGACACAATTTCGCTGGCAGAAGCAGATCCAGCATTAATCATAACGATAAGCGGAATATCTTCTAATGCATTACCCGGGCTGGAAGTATAAACTTCATCAAATTCTTCATATCTGCCTTTGGTATATACAATCGTATCACCTAAGTTTGGTAAGAACTCATCTGCCATAGCAAAAGCTTGTTGCAAATAGCCACCTGGATTGCCTCTCAAGTCGAGTATAAGTTTTTTCATACCTTGCACTTTAAGCTTTTGAGCTGCTTCCATCATTTCTTTATGAGTGGTTTGAGCAAATCTATTAACAGCAATCACACCGATATCAGTACCGGGAATTACATAAGAAGCATCAACACTAAAGAAAGGAATTTTGTCGCGGACAATTGAGAAGTGAAGCAAATTAGGATTGCCATTACGGAAAATATCTAATTCTACTTTGGTTCCTTTAGGACCACGAAGCTTTTTGGGAACTTGGCTGCGTTCAATACCACCAGCATTTTCGCCATCAATTTTAACAATTTTATCGCCGGCTAAAATACCTTTTTCTTCGCTAGGGCCGCCGGCAATAGGAGTGATTACGGTTAATGTATCGCTCAAAATATCAAATTCGACCCCAATACCATCGAAACTTCCCTGCATATCTTCATTGACCGATTTCATTTCGTCAGCAGAAATATATACTGAATGTGGATCTAACTCGTTGAGCATTCCTTTGACGGCTGCTTCGGTTAGAGTCGATGGATCGACTTTATCCACATAATTTCTAAATGCAGTGTTAAAAACATATTTGTACTTTTCGAGCAAGTCGTAGACATTATCTTTCGAAAATAGTGGTTGAAGTACTAATCCCGACACAACACCAACGACGAGTAGTAGGCTGCCTACTAAGAATTGTTTCCTCATCATTACCCTTTACCATTAGTTTATATACTATTTTTTTGCTACGAATTCCATTGCAATTTGTTTCAAATATAATGAACAAATCTACAATTTTCTAAATTATTGATTATTATGTTTATTTTATTATAGTTATGAATTTACTTAATCGCTCTTCTTTGCCATTCACAACAACAACATAATTTCCTGATTTAATCTCTTCAGTATTAAATGATAATTCGAACTCACCTTTGATTAGAAAGTCCGAATAAATTCTACTGATTTCTGATCCATAAACATCATAAACGATTATATCAACATTTTGATTTTGAGGATTTTCAATTTTAATTCTTAGTTTATTGTTCATTACCGGATTAGGTGTTGCATCTATTGTCATAACACCTTTGCGGACAGAGTCGCTTCGCATATAAATTTCAGAATTACACTTCGAATCTCCAAATGCCTCAAAACGTGTGCCCTTTCCTAATAATTTTACAGGCTTAGTCAAGCAATTAAAACCAATTTTCAAAATATCCTCATCGTTGAGCTTCTTTACAGATGTAGGAGTATAGCAAATAATCAAAGGGAAAGAATCCTTAGGTTGTATTGTAAATGGTATTTGGTATCGTGGCACTGAGAATAATATATTATATTCTAATTGTACTAAATCTACTTCAATTGGATTACTGCCATAATTGTATAACCATAATGTATCATTTAATACCTGACCGATTGTATATTCACCGAAATCAAAAATATCAGTTTCATAGGAACCGAAACTAATTGTATAACCGGGAATAGTTTCTTCAAATTCGGTAGTTTTGCCAGATTTATCTTTTACAACTATTTTGTAATATGAATCTTTGTATGGATCAAATATGTCAATATTGACTTTTTGTTTAGAACTCGAACCTCCAAGTTTGGTTACTTTACAATTTGTTTCCTTTAAAATTTCGATAGATTCGATACCATAATCGCTTTTAAGAGAATCGGCTACTAAGAGCTCAATTTTTTTGTGGCAAGAATCGTTTAGTTTTGTAACAATTGGTTTGTCTGAATCTTCTAAAGTAATTAGGTTTACTGCCAATACTTTACGATCAATACAAGGATTTTCAATTATCAAAGTATCTGAAATATTTCCAATATTTTTAGTATCCACACAAATTGTAAGTTTCAAACTATCATTAGGCTTTATTGTTAATTCTGGGTTTGGATTATAAGTGAATGCAGAGTTGAAATTTTTAAATTTCAATTTTGAAATTTTTTGTTCAAATTTTCCATAATTATATAAATAAGTATCAAAGCAATGAGTGGTCTTGCCAACAAGTGAAGCAGAATAGTCCTTGATATTAGAAATTTGATTTTTATTCATAGTAACGGTAAAACCAGGGATATCTATTTTTATTTTTTTGCTCAATCCCATGGAGTCGGCAGCATGGATTTGGAATGAACCATCATTATATTTATCTTTTAGCTCGGCATTAAATTTCACAATTGAAGCAAATTGGTTAAAGCTTTCAACTTTCGAATCTACATTAATTTCAGAGTTCTTATCAATATCGATGCTTACAAGTCTAGAGTCAGCAAATGCAGTATCAGTAATAGAGCCGGAAACTTTGAAACAGTCAGTTTTATATGTAATTACAGGAGGATTATAATCAATTTGTTTAAAACTCATACCACCAAGGTAACCATAAGAATTTGCCTGACCATAACCATATACAAAGACGCCAAAAGGAGAATCGCCATCAAGATTATGCACACCATCGCTGACTGGTATATTTGCATAGGAGTATCCGGAATTTGATACTGTTCTGAATAGACCTTGGGGAATAGGATTATTATCTAATTTCAAGCCTGATATTCTGTTTGTTTGCGCTATTACTGTGATATATTGTTCTGTATAAACTATATCATAAACATCATCCATATTATTATAATCCCAAGCTTGGGCATTGATAACTCTATATTTAACATCATATTGCTCCTTAGGAGGCATCAAAAGCATAAGTGGATCGCCTGGATTAAACCTTTGGCTTTGATTATTGGATGATTTCTTGTATTGAGAAACAAGAATTGGTGAACTTGCTTCGATATAATATGGCTCTAAGAGCGGGAATTCAAAGAATTTTCCTTTGCTTAAAGTACCATATTCAACATTATTGATTTTTACGATTGTACTATCAAAAACAGCTAAAATTCTGAACAAATCATTGCCAGACTGGACAGAAGTCTGTGGAGGTGCAAATGGCACAACAATAGCGTTGCGCCCTAAAGCACTAATAGGAACCATTTGTTCTAATAAGCAGTCTCTCGAAGGGCTCAAATCGCCATCAACAATTGGCAGAGCTGAACGTTGATGACCGGCAAAAACTGCGACAGGTTTATTTGATTTTACAGTAGAGCCGGTCATATCAGGATACAAATCTGAATAAGTGATTCGAGCCTGAATCAGATACGACTCTCCCTTATTTAATGTTATTTGTTGAGCTTTTTTCCCATTCACATATGCTGCAGTAGTAGGTTCGATATCAACGATTGTGTTGTCTTCAACTGCCAAAACAGTAAATTGCGAAGGAGTGCTTTGTGTAGTTATTGAAGACTGAAAGTCGGTATATCCATGTGAGTTATAAGTAAGAACCATATACTCTTTGTTTAATGCATCTTTTGGAAGAACCAAAAATGCTTCGCTAGTGAGGCTTGCTTGGCTATGGGCAAAAACAGTAACCTCTTCATCAGAAGTAACGTTAAAATACTGCAGTGCTGTTTTTTCTGATTGGCTCGAAGAAACAAATTGTCCGCTTGCATTATAGCCACGAAGTTCGTAGTTGTAGTACTGAACTTTGAAAGTATAAACATCTGCAGGATTAGTAATCTGGAAATTCTGAGTTCTAACTCTACCACTATAATCTCTATATTCAATTTTTCCAGTGGTTGCTTTGTTGGATGAAATAAAAATATATAATGAATCGCTAGCCTGAATACCATTATTATGATAATTAGGCAAAAAAGTAAGCCAAAAATC
>CAZBNQ010000240.1:0-5295 GCA_964493035.1 uncultured Hyphomicrobiales bacterium
TAATGCTTTATCCATTTATGATAATAAGATTGATATTATTGTAGATAGTCCTGACTCAATTAATCAGGCGCCTCATATTTTATGTATACCTGAAAATAATTATACTAGTATTATCAACTCTATAAGAACTGGCTCCGAATCAGACATGACTGATATTTCTCCTTTCAAGGATGATAATACAAACATAATTGAACTTGCTGGTGTTATTAAATATAATAAACTGAAAAAGGAAAAAACTGTTATATCTGTTTCTGTTACTAACCCAACCCTATTTTTCCTTAATTTATTCAAATCTGCAATCGAACGAAAAAACATAAAATTTAGAGGAGCTTTAATTGATATTGACGATTGGAATCAAAAGTTTTCTTACTCAAATGCCCAAGCGATTTGCTCGCATACTTCTCCTCCTCTCTCAGAAATTATTAAAGAATTGAATAAAAATAGTAACAATCTTGTAGCGGAAATGCTTTTCAAGACAATTGCCAAAGAAAATACCGGTAAAGGCAGCTTTCAAAAAGCAGCCGAGCAAATTTCAAAATTTTGTGTCAAAATCGGTATTTCTCCCGAAAATATGTCTATCGCGGATGGTAGTGGCCTATCTAGATATAATTTAATTTCTCCACGATATCAGACTTCCTTGCTTTCTTTTATTCATCGTGCTTCCTACAAAACTGAATTCATTAATTCTCTCGCTTGCCCAGGCGAACCCGGGACTCTTAAAAGTCGTATGATAAGAACTAAAGCTGAAAAAAACTTATGGGCAAAAACAGGTTCCATGAATGGTGTTTCGACACTTTCGGGGTATATTCAAACAAAAGATTCCGAACTTCTTGCTTTTTCTATTATGATTATGAACCATACAGTTGCACTCAATGTAGTTCATAATCTTCAAGATCTGATTTGTATGCGTTTAGCCGGATTTTCTCGAAAGAAAAAATAATGACAAGTGCTTACCTATATATCATTGTCTCGATTATTTGCCTATCACTTTTGATTTTATTCATCAATAATTATCGTAATGCTCTTAATTCATTGCGTATGTTTTTTTCCGCTAAACAATTGAAAAACAAATTGTCTCTTTTTGATTTGATTAGTTTTTTATCTGTTATTTTGATAATTATAATTCTTACTTTTTCAATTCAGTCTGATAAGCAATCTAATCCCTCATCAAAAGTACTGATTATGCTTGATGTTTCAAAAAGCATGGATGCTATCGATGATTCAGGTTCCAGATTGGAAAATGCTAAAATTAATATAAGCGAATTAATTAAAAAGTACCCTCAATTGGAATATGCTTTAATTTGTTTTGCCGACAAATCGATTGTCCAAATTCCATTTACTCACGATTTCAATTCGTTTTTAAATATTTTAAACTCAATCGAAACTGATGATTATTCATTTCAAGGTACTGATTTTAACAAAGCTTTCCAACAAGCTGCCAAACTCATTGATACCAATACTGCTTCAATTGTTTATTTGCTAAGTGATGGTGAATCAAATGAAACTCTTAATCCTAGTCTAATTACAAAATTAAAAGGAGTAAACTTTTTTGCTCAAACTATTGGCAGCCCAAAAGGTGCAAATATTATCGATAAGACAAACAACACTCCTCTCAAAGATGAATTTTCTAATACAATTATTACAAAATCCAATCCTGAGCAAATGAAACGTATATCTGAATACTTATCAGGAAAAAGTATAAATTCTTTTTCCGACATAAATATTAATCCCACAAATAATGAACAAAACAAGTTTCTTACCCATAATTTATATCTTTTAAGCTCAATTATTATTTTAATTTTCATTCAAATCTATCGCCATTTTCCAATTTCAAAAAAATTCTAATATTAATATTATTTTATTTTTTTGGCTATTCTAAATATTTTAGTTAAATTTATATTTAGGCTATGTTAATTTTTATTTTAGTATCAACTAATTGGAGATGAGATGAAAGTTTGGAATGTGATTACTTTTGCTTTCTTTTTTGTGTTTCTCGTTAATTATTCTAATGCAGATCAGAGAAGCTATGTTTGGACTTATGAGTATATGATTATGGAACCCGGCCAAGCCGAATTGGAGCAATACACTACTTTTTCTGCTTCCGATATGGACAATTATGAGAAAACTGTAAGCACAGAACTCAACTTAGAAACTGAAATCGGAATGAGCAAACACTATGATTTCGCTATATATCAAACTTTTAAGCAATCAGCCGGCGCAAGCCTTAAATATGATGGATATAAGCTTAGAGCTCGATTTCTTATTGGCGAAAAAAATCAGTTCTTTATGGATCCTCTTATTTATCTCGAATATAAAGGAAAAGCTGATTTTTCTAAACATGTATTTGAACCAAAAATCATCTTAGCAAAAGATTTTGGCGATTTCAATATTGCTTTAAATCCATATTGCGAAATTGAGCAAGAAGGCGGCAGCGAATGGGAATTTGCTTGGAAATATGCTTTTGCTGCAAGCTATAAGCCACTTGATTTGATGAGTATCGGCCTGGAAGCTAAAGGCGATGAAACCGGCAATTATATTGGTCCTACTATTTCTCATGGATCTAAACATCTTTGGGGGGCTATTGGCACTTTATATAAGATTGGGAAAGTTGACGAAGGCAAACCTGAATTTCAGTTACGATTTATTTTAGGTATTCATATTTAATATAAATTGATTTTAACAGCAATAAAATCTGTTTGCGGATTTAGTCCCAAACAGATTTTTTTTTAAAAAAAAAGCCTGATTTCTCAGGCTAATTCTATTAATTCATTTCAGCTTCTAGTTGTGGTTTTACCAAATCCTTCTCATCAATCTGCTTGATTTCTTCTTCAATGGTTTCAAATCTGAATTTCAATTTTTTCTTTTCTTCATCGAACTCAGCATAGACAGTAGTACCTTGTTTTATATTGCCTCTAAGCATTTCTTCTGCAAGGTCGTCTTCGACAAATCTTTGGAGTGCACGGCGCAAAGGACGGGCTCCGTATTTTTCGTCAAATCCTTTGTCAACTAAGAAATCTTTGGATTTTTGATCCAAAACTAGATTCATCTTGTTTACTTTCATTCTTTCCAAAAGTTTATTCAAATGAATATCAATAATACCATAAATATGCTTGCGTTCAAGCTTGCGGAATATTATAAAATCATCTATTCTATTAATAAACTCCGGATTGAATAATCTTTTGACAGATTCTTCAATTGTATTTTTAACATTATCATAATCATTTTCAGGAGTGGATTCTGTAAAGCCAATTTTTCCACCTGCTTTGACATCACGTGTACCAACATTAGAAGTCATAATGATTATAGTATTTTTGAAATCAACTTTGCGTCCAAGTCCATCGGTCAATATACCATCATCAAATACTTGCAATAATATATTAAACACATCAGGATGAGCTTTTTCGATTTCATCCAAAAGAATGATGCTATATGGTTTACGTCTTACTTTTTCAGTTAATTGCCCACCTTCTTCATAACCAACATATCCAGGAGGAGCACCAACCAATCGCGATACTGAGAATTTCTCCATATATTCGCTCATGTCAATTCTGATAAGTGCATCTTCCGAATTGAACATCACTCTCGAAAGTGCTTTTGCAAGCTCAGTTTTTCCAACACCAGTTGGGCCTAAGAACATAAACGAGCCAATCGGACGGTTTGGATCTTTCAATCCTGCTCTTGCTCGTCTGATTGCTTTCGATAAATATTCGATAGCTTCATCTTGTCCGACTACCATTTTCTGTAATTCTTCAGAAAGCTTGAGCAGCTTGTCAGTTTCTGTTTCTGCTACTTTATTTACAGGGATTCCGGTCATAATCGCAACGACTTCAGAAATATCTTCACCATTTACAGGGAAAACTTTTTCGCCGGCTTCAGCTTCCCAATCAGCTTTAGCTTGCTGCAGCTCAGCTTGTAATTTTTTCTCCATATCACGTAATTGAGCAGCTTCTTCGAAATTCTGTTGCTTGACTACCTGATTTTTCTGCTGGCGTACTTCTTCAATTTTTTCTTCTAAATCAAGTATAGATTGAGGCACGATAATATTTGCCAAATGCACTCTGGCGCCTGCTTCGTCCAAAACATCTATAGCTTTGTCGGGAAAACTTCTATCAGAAATATATCTTTCTGCCAAACGAACACAAGATTCGAGAGCATCATCAGTATAGATAACATTATGATGGTCTTCGTATTTATCTTTAATCTTATCAATAATTTTCAAAGTTTCGTCTGTGCTTGGAGCATCAACTAATATTTTTTGAAAACGACGTTCCAAAGCACCATCTTTTTCGATATATTGGCGATATTCATCAAGAGTAGTAGCACCGATGCATTGCAGATCGCCTCTTGCCAATGCTGGTTTAAACATATTTGATGCGTCGAGCGATCCTGAAGCACCGCCAGCCCCAACTATTGTATGCAACTCATCTATAAACAAAATCACGTCTTCAGCTTTTTCTAATTCAGTGAGTATTGCCTTCATTCTTTCTTCGAATTGTCCTCTATACTTTGTGCCTGCAACTATTGCAGCCAAATCGAGAGTAACTATACGTTTGTCAAACAAAGCACGAGAAACACGCTTTTGAACGATTCTTAGAGCCAATCCTTCAACAATTGCAGTTTTGCCAACACCTGGTTCACCAATCAAAACAGGATTATTTTTCTTTCTACGAGAAAGAACTTGGCAAACTCTTTCAATTTCTTTTTCACGACCAATAACTGGATCGAGCTTATTTTCCATAGCCAATTTAGTAAGGTCGCGACCAAAATTATCTAAAACAGGAGTTTTTGGCTTGTCGGATGCTTTAGCTCCGGCAGCACCAGCAGGTTTAGCTTGCTTGGGCATAGCACTAGTTTTGCCGCTCAAGTAATTATCAAGTTCTTGTTTCACTGTATCGTAAGTAATTGAGAACTGGCTAAGAATCTGAGCAGCAATATTTTCTTCGTCCCTAAGAAGCGACAAAAGCAAATGCTCTGTTCCAATAACGTCTGATTTATAAAGTTTAGCTTCGAGAAAAGTTATTTTCAATACTTTTTCTGCTTGTTTAGTCAAAGGGATATTGCCGATAGTAAGAGTAGAGCTTGAGGATTTGACAGAGTCTTCAATCATCTTCTTCAATTTAAACAAATCTACGCCTAGATTTTTTATTATCTTAACTGCAATACCTTCGCCTTCACGTATTATACCTAGCAATAAGTGCTCGGTACCGATGTAATCATGCCCCAACCGCAAAGCTTCTTCGCGGCTAAGCCTTATTACTTCGTTCACTCTATTTGAGAAATTTCCTTCCATAATAT
>CAZBNQ010000241.1:0-5284 GCA_964493035.1 uncultured Hyphomicrobiales bacterium
GTTTTCAACAGACGGGACCGGGAAAATGTTTGAATTGACGGATAGTTTTATAAAGGATGTTAAGGATAGAATCCATAAGAAACCGAACATCAAAAATTTATCATTTGATGAAGTCGAAGAATTAGTAAAAAGAAATGGATTTGAAAGATATAGAGCCGATCAGATTATAAATGACATATATGTAAAGAAAATAGAGACATTTGCCGAGATGAAACAATTGCCTAAAGAATTGAAGCAATTGTTAGAATCAGAGTATGAAATTGTATCTATAATAAACCAGAGGAAAAGAGTATCATCCGATGGTTCGATAAAATATTTGTTTGAGCTGACAGATGGAAAATCCATCGAAGCCGTTTATATGCCATGGGTAGATGACAAAGGTGAGCTAGACCGCTCTACTCTTTGCATTTCGTCTATGGTCGGTTGCCCGGTTGCTTGCGCATTTTGTGCCACCGGCACTCTTGGGTTTAAACGCAACCTCAATCCTAGCGAAATTATTGAGCAAATATTCAGAGTGGAAAAAGATTTGAATACTAAGATCAATAATGTAGTGATTATGGGCATGGGCGAACCATTGCTAAACTACGAAAATGTAGTTAAGGCATTAAGAATCATGACTAGCGAAAAGTCTAAAATATTAAGCCGTAGAAAAATTACTTTGTCGAGTTCTGGTATAGCTCCAAGGATCAAGCAATTGGCTAATGAAGCTAAGCCGGTAAAATTAGCAATTTCTCTTCATGCAACCACAAACAAAGTAAGAGAAATGATAATGCCAATTTCTAAATCTTTCGATCTATCAAAATTAATGGATTCTATAGAATATTATTACAGAAAAACAAAGATTCCAATAACTTATGAATATATTTTATTTAAAGATTTGAATGATAGCGATGAAGATGTCGATCGTCTTGCAAAAATTGCAAAACGAGTGCCATCGAGAGTAAATATTATACCATTCAACGATATATCATTCACTTTGCCCCAAGGCATATCAAAAGAATTAAAGCCGGCAACCAGAGCTATAATGAATAATTTTGCTACAAAATTAAGGGATAAGAATGTAGCAGTAATTATCCGTGATACTTTTGGAGATGATATCGAAGCCGCTTGCGGGCAATTAGCTCTTTCGGAAGAAAAGAATAAATCCGGAGATAAATAATGAAAACTAAGCTTTGCTTGTTAATTTTTGTGTTTTCTATCATGTTTGTTGATTCTTTTGCTAAGAAACCTATAGAATCAAAAGCTCAAGACAAACCTGGAAGAAATGCTACTGTATCTCTACGCAAATTAAATTATTACCGTGGTGAAATACTTGCAGTAAGAGATAGCTTGATTGTAATCACTACCGCAGAATGCGAAACCAGTGCAGATGTTTTTAAACACAAAGACTCCATTAAAGTTATTAAACTCAAAAGTATTTCTTTTATAAAAGTTGATGGTGTCTCTACTCCTTTTTCATGGAAAAATGTTGCTATTGGCACTGGTATTGGAGCTGGAATAGACGTCGGACGTTATGCTGCTGATCCTAAACCCGTTACATTAAATACATTTATTGGTACATTGACCGGATTTGTTGTCAGTACTTTTATTAGTGCTGTAGTGAGTTCTACCAATACAGAACCCGACCAATTTATTGGAGTCGAAGATATTCCCAGCCTTGAGGTTTTGGAAGAATATGCAAGATTTAAGGGGAAAGAACCTAAAGAATTACAAAAGATTCTTGATGATAAACTAAGTAGTAATTTCGGATTATAACCAATGTATAGATTAATCTTATTTTTATTGATAATTTTATTATCAAACGTTAAGATATTTGCTTTTTTTGATGAATTGGAAAGAGGCAAAGAATATGTCGTGCGCTTGATTAATGGCAATATTTTAAGTGGCGAATTATTAGATTTTGACGAAAATGAGGCATATATCAAATTAAAAACAATTATCGGCAATACAAAAATATTTAGAAATGAAATTAAAGAAATTCGAGATGTTAAAGAGATAAATAGGCATAGTCATCGAATTTTTCTTCAGCCAACTGCTCTCCCGGTGTCTGATAATCATTTTGTTGGTAATTATGAATTGGGCTTAGTTTATTTTGGATTTGGTATAAGCGATTTTTTGAGTTTTACTGCCGGGCAGACTTTTATTCCTACTCTTAGATGGGATCAGCAAGCTTCGTTGATAAATGCAAAAGTAACATTTATGAACGATAGAATTCCTTCGCTCGATGCCAATCTGGCACTTGCTGGTGGAGTGAATTTAGGTTTTATTAATGACAATAATAGATTTCTCCATTACTATTTTGTTGGCTCTTACATAGGCGATAAGTCAATTCTCAGTGCTTCATTATATTACAAAACTGGTTCGAATGATGTGTATTCTATTAGACTTAACAATGAAAAGCAAGATCTGGTATATCCAAATGGTACATTTGGAATAGGTCTTGGCTTGGATACAAAATTTTCTGAGTGGACTGATGTTCATTTTATCGGTGAGCTTTGGAATAATGATGTCAATAAACCAACCCAGACAGCGATTTTATTTGGCTTGAGGCATGCAAATACACGATTTGCAGCAGATTTTGGAATCGTGTTTGTTACCGAGCCGATGGCATTTCCATTTATTAGTTTCACTTGGACTCCATTTAATTAAAAAACCCGCTTTAAAACTTATTAAAGCGGGGGATTTAAGGATTAATTTCGGATAATTATTTTATTATTGAAATTGAGTAAGTCTCTATGTAATTGTCTGCATAGAATTTGATAAAATATTTGCCTTGAGCAAAATTATCAAAGTTGATAATTGAATTAATCCCTTTAATTTCTTTTGAAGCTACAATTAATTTGCCTTGTTCGTCATATATATCATATCTGATTAATATATTATTATCAATCAAATCAAGACTAACATTCACTTTGTCGTGAGCAGGATTGGGAGAAATCGATAAGACAGTAAATGGTTTATTAATTTCTCTTTGCTCTAAACTGCTTGACGGGACGCAAGTATCTATCTTAAAATATCTTTCTGTCTCATAGAGTACTACATTATTGTCATCTTTTAACAAAACTTTGATTTTTGCACTATCAGTTTTGCTTGCAGGTATTTTCCAAAGATATTCGTTAGGATTAGTTTTGACTGCTGCCAGACTTAACTTTTTCCAATTAGCACCAGCATCAATAGAATAAAATAATTGAATTGAATTTACAAATTTAGAATTCCATCTAATTTTGTAATTATATCCGGCACAAATAATTTCATCATTAGCTGGGCTGGTGATGTTTAATGTCGATAGTCCAATTGAAAACTTTTGGCTAACAGCTATAACGTTATTATCATCAATATCAATCACCTTCACTAAGCAATTTTCGCTTATTATGTCGGGAACATCATAAGAAAAATAGTTAGCAGTCAAATTGTCTGAGATTGGATTCCAGCTAATGCCATTGTCTGAGCTGAAGAAACACTTGAAATTTTTGGAAATAATCGGATCCCAAGCAATAGTCATAATTTCTTTTTGGCCAAATTCATTATTTGCACTTGGAGAAATAAGAGTGATAGAAGGAGTAACAATAGTAATTTTTGAATCACTAATATCGAAAACTGTATCAATCGAATTGTCTTGCACTTTAAAGATCATACTTGTAGTTGAAATTCGTGGAGCAGCCCATTTATATACTGAGTCTGTAGCTGGAATATCACTTTTAATATTAATCCAATTCTTACCGTCATCAGTTGAATAAAAAATATTAACAAAATTCACTTTAGCTGATGTCCATCTTATTTTTATATCATCACCAAATTTATAAGAAGTTTCTTTTAGAGGAGAAAGAATATCAATAATTGGATAAGTAATTTTAGGTACACAATATGCTTTTTCGGCAGCAGCACGCATATTTGGGATTTCACGCGGATGAAACTTAAGTTCCACTGAGTGAGTAGGATTTGATAGATGGCAATAACTCATAATAGTACCTGCTGCTGGGTAGGCCTGACCTGAAGTACATGCATCACCAACCGGAACAGGTTTGGTAGTTGTTACGCAAGTATCAATCATATTTGGAGCATAATAGCAGCTATGAGTGTGTGGCGACCCGAAATTGTGTCCAATTTCATGAGCAGCAACTGAGACATCCCAAGTGTAATTATAGTTTGGATAGGTGTAGTAACCATTAATACCGAATATGCTATAACCTCTATCTATATCACATAAAGAACCGGTACCCGGATATCCACCATAAGAAAGCCCGGCAGTCATACTTCCGCTAGCTTGAGTATCATTTAAGTCTGTAAACATACAAACAAGTGAAATATCTTTCTCGTTATATCTTTTTAGTCTCCAAATTTTGGGCATAGCTTCAAGTTTTGTGTCAAAATCGTAGGCAGCATAATCAACGATATAAGGGTCATTTTCTTCGCTTTCGCGAACAACAACGTAAGGAACATAAATTCTAACATTAATAAATTCTTCGTATAACCAAGAAACATGCGACATAACAGCAGCAATATAAGAACTAGTTCTGTTGTAATCTTTATTCATCAATTTAAAAAAGCTATAAACAGCATCAATAGCAATTTTGCATTCAAGCAAACCGGTTTTAGGAGCTAAAGGCTTGTTTATATTATTTTTCAAATCAAAATTTTCTGTAGAATTGAAGTGAATATCCTTTTCTAATCCAGTAAACGGGATAGTGCCGGGAATCATTCTAGATTTAAGATTTTGTTCTGTAATAATCACTTTAGGATTTCCAACAATATCCAATTCCGGGACAGAAGTAATATCATAGTTTAAACCATCAATTGATTTGACACGTGCAAAAATCATTCCGGAAGAATAAGTAACAAATACTTCGCTATTCTCGAAGTTTTTGATTTTTCCTTTGTAGCACGCCACTGATGGTCCTTGAGCTTTAATCAATCCATTTTTTGTTTCTCTATACCATTCTGTTTTTGCATCAACTGCCGATGAAGCTTTTTCGAGAATAATATCAGAAGTTTGCAAGGGATTAATTGGGAAGTTGCTAAGTTCGAATTTGTCTAAACCAATAGCAAATACTTTGTCTGAGTTAGCTTTTGAGATCTGCCAAATTCCAATTGAATCGGCTACTACTGCTTTGCTAAGTTGTGCATTAGTAAGCTTATTTGTGCTTATCCTTTTAAAAAGAATATTGCCATTTAGTTTGGGCATGCTGTAGGCAATACTCGAAGCAAGAGTAATAAAAAACAAGATTAACAATAAATATTTTTTCATAAAAGTCACCTTTTTATTATTATTGAAAAAAAATCGAAT
>CAZBNQ010000242.1:0-5247 GCA_964493035.1 uncultured Hyphomicrobiales bacterium
AACATTGGCTTCATTTTTGCATATCTTGTAATTATTTATTAATTTAGCTTAAAAACAGTGAAAGAGAATATGAAGAGATTAGCAACGTTACTTGTTATCGTAATTGGATTTATTCAAATTGCGAACGCACAGCCAATGCTCCAAAGAGATATAAAAATTCATGAAGAAGTGAAACTTGGTGCACAAGAATTTGAGATTAACAGCTCAGATTTGGCGTTGCCAAGCGATGATATCTCAACATTGAATATTAAATCTTTTGGATTTCATGTTTATTGGGCTAGCAAAAATTCTTATTTGTCTTATAATTATTCTGCGCTTACTCACATCGGATATTTCTCTTTAGAAGTAGATACAGCAACAGGAAAAATATCGAACAGCAGAGGTTGGGAATCTACTGCTATGGTGAGCTATGCCCATTCAAAAAAAGTCAAAATATCTCCTGTTCTTACTTTGTTTGGAGCCGAATCAAACAAAGCTATTCTCAAAAATCCAAGTAAAAGAGATACCTTAATAGATGCTGTAATAAAATTGATAAAACAAAGAGGCGGCGATGGAGTTAATATTGACTTTGAATCTGTAGCTTCTGCAGAAAAAGATGATCTCGTGAGTTTTGTTAGTTCTTTAAAAACTAAATTAAAGGCTGCATTACCAAAGACAGAGATATCGCTCTGCCTCCCAGCAGTCGATTGGAATAATTCGTTTGATGTTGTAAAATTAAGTGAACATGTAGACTTTTTTATCATGATGGGCTATGATTATTATTATAGTGGAAGCCAAAATGCCGGACCAGTAGCGCCTCTTTATGGAGGAAATTACAATATAGAAAAATCTGTAGACAGCTACTTAAATAAAGGTCTTGCCAAATCAAAATTGTTGCTTGGTGTGCCATGGTATGGTTATAGCTGGGTTACTGAAAGCTCAGATAAAATGTCTAAAACACTCGAATCAGGCAAAGCAGTAACCTATTCTGATGCAAAAACCTTGGCAGCCAGCCATCCACCGCAAAGAGAGGATACATATAGAGTGCCATGGATGTCTTATAATGAAAGTGGCAAATGGTATCAAGTGTGGTATGATGATAGTTTGAGCCTCTCAGAGAAGTATTTATATGCTAAAAACAAAGGAATTGGAGGCATTGCTGTTTGGGCATTAAGTTATGCAGGTACTCTCAAAGAGCCGTTCAATGGAATAATATCTATATTTAACGAACCCGGCTTTGTGTTTGATACCAAAACAGATGATTATTTTTATATTTCCAATGGCAAAATTATTCTGAAAAAAGATGAATATAACGTTGAATCAATTTGTATTTATGACATAATGGGGAATACATTTGATAATGTATCAATTAATTTTGAATCTATCAATATTAGTAATTTTCCAGTAGGAACGTATTTTATAGTTGTAAAACTAAGAGAATTAAATTATCCATTACTAAAGAAAGTTAATATAAATAGATAAAATTTGAAGAGAAACATATAAATTTTAACTAAATCTTATTAACATAGAATAAAATCATTGGAAATTTAATCAAACGTAATTAAATTTGTAGCTTGTGTTGATTTGTAATATTGTTAAATATTGAAATTAATCTAATTATATAAAATAAAGGAGTTATCTTTTTAATGGGAACATTTGAACGTATTCGGAAGATTTAGGGTTGGGCTTTTGTAGTGTTCTTAGTAGTATTTGTGGGCTTCATGGTATTGAGCGATGCAGATATTCAATCACTTATGCAAAAAGGTCAAACAGCACAAACTGCAGTGATTGCAGATATTAACGGTGAAGAAATATTATTTAAAGATTACGAAGCCAAAGTCAATCAACGTATTGAACAAATGAGAGCAAATCAGAAAAGTCCTGATGAAGAAATCGACTATCAAACAGTAAGATCTCAAGTTTGGGACGAAATGGTAGAAGAAATTTTGCTTAAGCAAGAAGCTGCAAAAGTAGGCATCGTAGTTACAGATGATGAAATTCTTGATGTTATGTTGGATAATCCTCCTGATTATTTCCGCCGTCCATTTACTGATTCAACTGGAAAATTTAATAAAAAATTATATTTGGAATTAGTTACAGATCCAGAAAAAGTAGTAAATTACCTTGGTGCAGATCCTGCAAAAATTCCTGCAGAAGATAAAGCAAAAGCTGTAGCAGATTTCAGAAATCAATTGATCGAAATTTCAAAATATTTGCGTCAACAAAAATTGGCTGAAGGTTTGGTATCTGCAGTTGGTACTTCCAGCTCTATTATTTCTCCAAATTTTGCTAAAACAAAATTTAGAGCTGATAATAGCAATGCTGATATCAGCTATATCCATTTCAGTATTAATGATATCAAAGCTGATCAAATTAAAGTTAGCGATGATGAAATCAAAAAATATTATGACGAGCACAAACAATATTATACTCAAAAACCACAAAGAAAAATCAAATTTGTTTCAATTCCATTGATTCCTTCTTCAGACGACTCTGTTAGAACAAACAAGAAAATTGACAACATTTTGAGAGAACTTCAAAAAGGTACTTATTCAGAAATGACTGATAGTATTTTTACAGTAAAATTGAATGAATATAGTGGAACAGAAAACGATTGGAAACTTTTGCAAGATATCGAACCATTCAAAGCAGCATATTTTACAAATGCACCAGACAGACAAGTTATTGGTCCAGTAAGATTGCCTGATGGTACTTATTTCTTCCGCGTAGATGGTCGCAGAACAGGCGAACAAGAAGTTGCGAAAGCAAGCCACATCTTGATTAGTGCAAATAATAATAAAGATAGTGCAAAAGCAGAAGCTGAAAAAATCATGAAACGCGCTAAGTCGGGCGAAGATTTTGCTAAGTTGGCTGGTGAATTGTCGCAAGACAAAGGTTCAGCTGCTCAAGGCGGTGATGTTGGTTTCTTTGGTAAAGGCAAAATGGTTAAACCATTCGAAGATGCAGTTTTTGCTGCTTCTGTAGGTTCAATTGTTGGTCCAGTAGAAACTCAATTTGGCTATCATATTATTAAAGTAACTGATAAAAAATCTGAAGAATTAAAATACAGTGAAATTAAGCTTGTTCCTCAAATTTCACAGGCAACAAGAAACAAAATCAGAATGGATGCAAATTCAATTTCTACACAAGTAGAAGCTGGCACACCATTCGAAACAGTTGTTAAAAACTTGAAATTAAATCCAGTAGAAACACCATTTTTCGACAAAAACCGCCCAGTGATGAATTCACGTGCTTTGACAAACGAAATTTTTGACGCAAAAGTTGGCGATGTTTTAAAACCAAGAGAAATGAAAAACTACGGTTATATTATTTCTCAAGTTGTTGATGAACGCAAAGCCGGTATTGCTGAGTTGAAAGATGTGAAAGAAGAAATTACAGCAAAAATCAAGAAAATCAAACAATTAGATATGATCAAATCAAGAGCTGAAGCTGCATATAACCAAGTAAAATCAACTGGTTTGGCAACAGCTACAGGATTTGACGTTAAGACTGCTCAAGTTAAAGACAATGGCGTGGTTCCTGGTTTAGGTCAAGATTTTGCTTTAACAGCAACAGTATTTAAATCGAACCAAGGCCAATTGGTTGGTCCAGTTCGTGGTGAATTAGGCTATTATATTATCCAGGTAAATACAAAAGCAGTACCTGATGATAATACAGTAAATTCAGCAATGAAAGAATACAAAACACAATTGCAAAATCAAGCTCGCCAAGCAGCTTTCTATCAATGGTTCCAATTTGTAAAAGAAAAAGCTAAGATAGAAGATAATCGCGGCAAGCATTATGATGAATTCTAATTGAAAAGTATATAAAATGAAAAATGCCGGTTTTGAACCGGCATTTTTTTTTAGATTAAGCTTTTCGTTTAAATCTTGCAGCAAAAGCACCATCGCTATTATGCAAATGGGGGAAAGTCTGCATAAATCCATCTTTACAAACTTCTTTTGGCAAATAATTTTCTGCAGGATCTAATTCAAAATCAGAATAATTATCAAGAATCCATTGAGCTATTTGAGTATTTTCCTCTGGTTCGATTGTGCAAGTAGAATAAACTAAGACACCACCGGGTTTCACTAATCTTATAGCATTTTCAATAATTTCTTTTTGAAGCTCTACTATATCATCAAGATCGTCGATATCACGTTTCCATTTAATATCAGGTTTTTTCTGAAGGGTACCCAATCCGGAGCAAGGAGCATCGACAAATACAAGATCGGCTTTTTCTTTCATTCTAATGTTTCTAGCATCTTCTATCATAGCAGAAATAGAAGAATCAAGTCCCAATCTTTTTGCACCATCTTCAATCAAATTCAATTTAGAAGAATATTTATCAATAGAAATAACTTTGCCATTGTTATGCATTAATTCAGCCATAAGAAATGATTTTCCACCAGGAGCAGCGCAAAGATCAATAATAGTCATACCTTCTTTAGCCGCAGAGAGAGTGGCAGCAAGCGAAGCACTCACATCTTGAATTGTAATTTCTCCCTTTTTGAATAATTCACTTTGGGAGAGATCGTATTTGGGCGAAGTAAGTACTAAAGAATTAGAGATATATTCGCTTTGAACATAAGAGAGCTCGTTTTGATCGAAAATAGATTTTACTTTTTCTACATCAGACAAAAGAGAATTAACTCTAACAGTAACAGAAGGTTTTTTGTTGTTGGCAATAAGAAGTTTTTCAGTTTCTTCAATACCAAATCTCTCAATCCACCTTTTTACCATCCATTTAGGATGTGAATAGATAACAGAATAATAATAGACAGGATCTTCTTCAGGATCAGGATATCTAATTTTATCAAGATTACGATAAATATTGCGTAAAACACCATTTACTATCCCAGCGGTTCTATCGCCTTGGATGTTTTTGATAATTTCGACAGATTCATCGATAGCAGCAGGAACAGGAATTTTGTTCAAAAACATAATTTGATAGAGAGCGACACGCATAGCATTTTTAACAATATTAAGGCATTTTTGGTAATCGCCATTGTAAAAACCTGTTAAAGCCCAATCCAGCTTGCCCTTCCATCTAATAACGCCATTGACTAATTCAGTAAGCAAGGCTTTATCTTGGGGAGATAAGTCGTTATGATTTAACTCATGAGAAAGTAATTTGTCTAGATAAGAATCACTACGCTCGAATCTACTTAATAATCTAACAGCTATATATCTAGCCCAAGCATTCTTACTTTTTTTTGGTAAATCTTGATCGTTTGTAACTAAATCCATATAAATTTTGTTTTTAAT